>CAIXSK010000373.1 GCA_903922075.1 uncultured beta proteobacterium
CAGCAGCAGAGAGGCGAGATTATGAAGAACTTCTCACTCCCCGTCAAGCAACTTCGAAAACATTTTTTTAAATCTTTTCGCTTCGCTTAACCCCCCCACTCCGCCGAAAACGCCCGGCACCGCAGGAGAGCTGCGCATTATCCAGATCAAGCCAAAGCGCGTCAAGGCTTATTTTGAATACGGTGCGATTACTTCTTTTGCACCCACTCAATTAACGACGACCACTGCTCAATATCACGACGATGCTTCGCTCGCGGCGGATCAAAAACCGTTCCACCACCGGCCGCCACATTGACGTAGTTCTGAGTGTTTCTTAGGTAGGCAACGATCGGGATATCGAAGTGCTTCAGGAACTCTTCCAACATCCCCGCTGCTCTGGTACGGGGATCGACACGCATTGCCACGATCCCGACCTTTGCCCTGACGCCCCGGATCTCGGTACGGATGGAGTTCAGAAAATCTTCTGTCGCGGCCATATCAAATACTGAAGGCACTAGAGGGACCAGCACCTTGTCGACCGAACGGAGATAGTCGGACAGTTTGTAGCCTTGGAGACCCGCGGGAGCATCTACAACCACCCAGTCTGCCTCACGGGGCAAACTCAAGCTTATCTGATTGCCGCCATAATAGCCGGTGACAGCGGGGAGCGCTGGATCGCGGAAGGCCATCCAGCGCAGAGAAGATTGCTGCCGATCCAGATCGCACAAGGTAGTTTTTTTACCTTGATTCGCAAAATAACCTGACAGATTCGTCGCCAACGTCGTCTTGCCGGCACCGCCTTTCGGATTTGCAACCAGAACAGCCCGCATAGCACCTCCCTCTATATTTGTAGCGGCATTATATTCGGCACCTCAAAGGTGTCATAGATGCATAGAATGTAGACTTTTACTCGCCAACATCATCATGGTCACAAAAGTTGCGAATGATCGCCAGGGAATTCAATCAGTCGAGGTCGGATTTCGCTTGCTGCGAGTGCTGGCAGCAACCAACCGACCGATGATGCTGCGCGATATCGCCAAGGGCGCCGGCATGCCCGCTGCCAAGGCACATCGCTATATGGTGAGCTTCCTGCGTGTTGGGATTGTTGAGCAGGATGCCAGCAGCGGCCGCTACGACTTGGGGGCCTACGCACTGGAACTTGGGTTATCCGGTCTTGGCCGATTGGACCCGGTGCGCTTTTCCGGCCCCATCCTCGAAGCGCTCTGCGAGGAAATCCACGAAACAGTCGCACTTGCCGTCTGGGGTACTCATGGCGCCACCATCGTGCGTATCGTCGATGCGGGGGGGCCGATCACGATCACACTGCGCCCAGGCACCTGCTTGTCCCTCTGCAAATCGGCAACAGGGCGCGCTTTCTCGACCTTCTACCGGTCCCCTTATCTGAAAAAAATGCTGGATGACGAGATTCGAGAACTTGCCGAATCTAGTAAAACCGCCGTAACGACGATTCGCCGCCAACTGGAAAAGAACCTGACTGAAATTCGTTCTCACGGCATCGCCCGGGCTACGGGTAGCCTGACCCCGGGGATCAACGGCTTCAGCGCGCCGGTGCACGATCACACAGGCAGCATGGTTGCAGCAATTACATCATTGGGAACGATGGGGGAGTTCAACGCTGAATGGGATAGTCCGGTTGCCAAAGCGATGCTGGAGGCCGCGGCAACCCTGTCGCGTCGCCTCGGTTACGGCAGCCTGACCGAATGACGTCGGCTGGTGCCCCCGCGCGGAATCGAACCACGGCCTGATGATTACAAATCAACTGCACGACCTTCATGCTACGGGGGCCCGAGCAACGGGGCGCGATTATAGCTTGATCAACACAATTGCAACATGACTACACTGACCAACCCATTTGAAGTTGCCCGCGAAACGCTGCGCCTGCTGGCCGGGCGGCGAATTCCGCCAACACCGGACAATTACCTGACGCTGTACCACGAGATTGCCGGCACAAAACCCACCGAAAATGCATTTCCTGAAGCGCAACTCCGTTCGCTTACGGCTGCGCTACCCAATGCATCGTCCGACCAAATACGTTTGGCTCGACAACTCGACGAAGCCGTCAAGACTGCCAACTGGGACGATTACAAAGGTTATCTAGTCGGTTTCATAAACAACCTTGCAGAATCGCAGAAGCTGGGGTGGTCAGACCTGATCGCTGACCTGCTTCGCCAATGGGATGCCAAGCATCCTGGGTTAACCGCGGCTCGCAAGCGCGAGTCACTTGAACACGTTCTGAGTAGCAGTGGCGCCAACCCGGACATTCTGTTCAGCCGCATGCAGGGGCTTTTGCGCTCCTGGGGGCACGGTCGCGAGCAGGAAGCCGCCGCTTCAAGCGAAGCAACGCCAGCGGAAAAAACCATTTCTACAGCATCGACCGTAGCATTGCCTGATTTGCTACCTGAACTACGAGAATTATTTGCCTTTACCCTCGAAACGGCAATCGCCACCCAATTGCTGGAAAGTCCGCAATTATCTGGCGACGCGAAGGCGCTTGCGACAGACATTCGTACCGCTGGCACACCGGCACAGTTGCAGGAATTCCTGACCCGCCTGAAGCGTTTTGCCTTCAAGCTGGAACTACTGGCCGAAGACCAAACCGAATTGCGTCAAAGCCTGCTCGGATTGCTCAGATTACTGGTCGGCAACATTACCGAACTAGTTCTGGATGACCACTGGCTGCACGGACAGATCGAGGTTGTACGGGAAATCATCGACAAGCCACTATCGCAACGCACGCTGGACGACGCCCAACGCCGACTGAAGGAAGTGCTGTTCAAACAAAGCCAGCTCAAGGCCAGCCTGTTCGAAGCCAAGGAGGCCATCAAGCAGATGCTTGCCGGCTTCGTGGACCACTTGGCCGATTTTGCCGAGGCCACTTCCGATTATCACGACAAGATCGAAATCTGCGCTGGCAAGATCAGTTCGGCCAACAACATCTCCGACCTGGAAAGCGTGCTCGGCGAAGTCATGCGCGAAACCCGAACGATCCAGATCAACGCTCAGCGTTCCCGCGACGAATTGCGCTCGACGCAAGCCAAGGTGCAGGAATCCGAAGCACGCATCCGGGAGCTCGAACAGGAACTGGAAGCAACCAGCGATCTGGTTCGCCACGACCAGCTGACCGGCGTACTGAACCGACGCGGACTGGAGGAAATTTTCGACAAGGAAGTTGCTCGGGCAGTTCGCCACGACACGCTCCTCTGCGTGGCACTGCTCGATATCGACAATTTCAAGAAGCTCAACGACTCGATGGGTCACGATGTCGGCGATGAGGCGCTGATCCATCTCGCCAGCGTCTGCCGTGAAACGCTGCGACCACAGGACACCGTTGCCCGCTATGGCGGCGAAGAGTTCATCATTCTGCTGCCGGAAACACCACTACAGGACGCAACCGTCGCGCTAACCCGGCTGCAGCGGGAACTGACCAAAAAATTCTTCCTGCATGCCAATGAGAAAATACTGATCACGTTCAGCGCCGGAGTCACCCAGATGCTGCCGGGCGATGACCGGGCAACGGCCATCAAGCGTGCCGACGGCGCCATGTACCAGGCCAAACAGACCGGCAAAAACCGGGTCGTTGCAGTAGATTAGGAGAGCCCCGCCCATGCCCAGGATCGACAGCCCACCATCCCTGGATCAGTGCAAGCTGGTCGATTTGCCGAAAATCCACGACCCCCGGGGCAATCTGACCTTCATCGAGAGCGGGCAACACGTTCCTTTTCCGATCGAGCGGGTTTACTACCTCTACGACGTTCCCGGTGGCGAAGTCCGTGGCGGCCATGCACATAAAGAGCTGCAGCAACTGATCATCGCCGTCAACGGCAGCTTCGACGTGGTCATCGACGACGGTCGCGAGCGCCAGCGATTTCACCTGAATCGCTCCTATTTCGGGCTGTACCTGCCGAAACTGATCTGGCGGGAACTCGACAATTTCTCCAGCGGCTCGGTCTGCCTGGTCCTTGCCTCAGCCCACTACGCGGAAAACGAATACATCCGCGACTACCGCGAATTCTGCCGCACCGTAGACGCCCTGCCACGCTGAGATGCCGCAGCCTATCCCCTTTCTTGATCTCGCGGCGCTGCATGCGCCATTGGCATCGGAGATGGAGGCCGCATACCGGCGCGTTGCGTCCGCCAGCCACTTCATCCTCGGCCCGGAACTCGAAGCTTTCGAAAACGAGTTTGCCGTCTACTGCAGTGCCCGCCACTGCATCGGCACCGGCAACGGTCTCGACGCCCTGACCCTGACCCTGATCGCCGCCGGCATCGCCCCCGGCGACGAAGTCATCGTCCCGGCCCAGACCTTCATCGCCACCTGGATGGCGGTCAGCCACGCCGGCGCGACCCCTGTTCCCGTCGACATCGCTCCCGTCAGCCACAACATCGACCCCGGGCAACTGGCAGCGGCGATCACCCCACGCACCCGCGCCATCATCCCGGTACACCTCTTCGGCCGACCGGCCGACATGGCAGCCATCAATGCCATCGCGCAGCGCCACGGACTGTTCGTTCTCGAAGATGCCGCCCAGGCGCATGGCGCCGGTTATCAAGGCAAGCGGGCCGGCCAACTCGGCAATGCAGCCGCCTTCAGCTTCTACCCGGGCAAGAATCTCGGCGCACTCGGCGACGGTGGTGCCGTGACCACCAACGACGACGCCCTGGCCGAGCGTCTGCGCGGCCTGCGCAATTACGGTTCGCCGCGTAAGTACCATCACCCGGAAATTGGATTCAATTCCCGCCTCGACGAACTTCAGGCGGCGTTCCTGCGTGTCAAGCTGCCGCATCTCGATGGCTGGAACGCCCGCCGCGACGCCATCGCAGCGCAATACGCCGCAGCCTTGGGCGGCTTGCCGCTCGTCCTGCCGCTGCTGGCGGACGGCACCTACCAGCCGGTCTGGCACCAGTATGTCGTCACCACACCGCAGCGCGACCGTCTGCAGGCGATATTGGCCGGACAGGACATCGCGACAATGGTCCATTACCCGCTGCCGCCGCATCGCCAGCCGGCCTACCGCGAATTGGCCGATCGCAGCTTCCCGGCCGCCGAAACACTGGCCGCCAGCTGTCTCAGCCTGCCGATCTGCCCAACGCAGACCACCGCCGACGCCGAGCGCATCGCAGCGGCAATTCGTCTATCCTTGCAAGCCTCGTAACCGACACGACAGGGTGCAATTCCCGTGAACAATTTCTACTGCTACAACCCGACAAAAATCCTGTTTGGCAAGAAGATGATCGAACGCATGCCGGCCGAACTGGCCGGCGCCTCCCGAATCCTGCTGGTCTACGGCCAAGGCTCGATCAAGTCCAACGGCGTCTACGACCAGGTCGCTGCCGCGCTGGCCGGGAAACAGGTCTGCGAATTCGGCGGCATCGAAGCCAACCCGGAATACGAAACCTGTCTTCAGGCCATCAAGCAGGCCCGGGAAAGCCAAGTCGACTTCATCCTCGCCGTCGGCGGCGGCTCGGTCATCGACGCCGCAAAGTTCATTGCCCTGGCGGTCCATTTCGACGGCGCCGAACCCTGGCAGATGCTGACCCGCGAGGCCGACGTGCCCGGAGAAATATTGCCCGTCGGCTGCATCCTGACCCTGCCGGCTACCAGCTCCGAAATGAATAACGCTTTCGTGCTCAGCCGGCGGCAGATCAAGAGCAAGCTCGCCTTCTTCCACATCGCCCTCTATCCGCGCTTCAGCATCCTCGACCCGGAAGCCACCTACAGCCTGTCACCCCGCCAGACCGCGCTCGGCCTGGTCGACATGTTCGTGCACGTGCTGGAGCAGTACGCCACCTACTCGGTCACTGCGCCGCTGCAGGAGCGCCAGGCGGAAGCAATCCTCAGCACCGTCGTCGAGATCGCCGAACCGCTGCTCGCCGACCCGCACAACTACGACTTGCGGGCCAGCGCCATGTGGTGTGCCGCCCAGGCGCTGAACGGCACGATCAATCGCGGCCTGCCCACGGATTGGGCGACTCACGGCATCGGCCACGAACTGACCGCGCTGTTCGACCTGCCCCATGCCCAGACGCTGACCCTCGTCCTCGGCGGCGTTTACCGCGACCAGTTGGCTAACAAGCAGGCCCGACTGGCCCAGTACGGGCGGCGCGTCTGGCAACTGGCCGGCGACGATGCCGAGGTGGCGGCAAAGAGCATCGATGTCACCGAAGCCTTCTTCGAACGCCTCGGCATCGCCACGCGCTTTGGCAAAATTGGCCTTGATGCCGGCATGGTTGCCGAGGCCGTCTGCGGGCAATTTGCCAGGAGTGCCTTCCAGAACCTCGGGGAACACCGAAATATCGACATTCCAGCGGTCGACCGTATCATTCGCGCCCAGGCCTGATCCCATCGTGGTTCCGCTGACCACCATTCAGGGCTTGCCGGCAGAAAAGTTGCGCGACCTGATCGGCAGTCGCCCGCTCTACCTCTGGGGCACCGGCGATGTCGGCCTCGACGTGCTGGTCAGCCTGCGCCGTGCTGGTCTCGCACCGCTCGCTTTCCTGCACACGGCGCCGTCAGCCAATGCGATCAGCCACGGCCTGCCGGTCCTCGCCGTCGACCAGGTCCTCAGCTCGTCCCCCGAGGGGGGGCGCCCGTTCGTGGTCATTGCCAGCCTGCAGTTTCGCCAGGCGGCGGAAACGGCCTGCCGGGCGGCCGGCCTCCAAAAGGAACAGGACTACCTGACCCACCTGGCCATCCCGCGGCCGGTCGCCGTCATCGAGGTGACCGAGGGGCGAGCGCTGGGCGGCCACTTCGGCTGCTTTGCCGCACGGCGCTCAGGCGAACGCCAGATGAGCGCGGCCACTTTCCGGCAGGTGCTTGCCAAGCTGTTGACCGACCAGCCGCAGCTCTGCCATGTCGAACTGTCCTGGCTGGGCGATCCGCTGCACAACCCGGAACTCGCGGATATCGTCGGCCACTGCGAGCGCCACGTCCCGTGCACGGTCAACACCACGCTGCAATCGACCGCCGGTCTTGACGCGCTGCTCGCGGCCCGTCCCTGCCGCTTCAACGTGCTGGCCTACGGTTATGGCGACAGCTATCAGGCGCAGATGGCGGGCGCCGCCTGGGCGGTATTTCGGCAAAACCTTGAACGCCTGCAGGCGGCCCTTGTCCGAGAGAACAACCCGCCCCGCGTTGTGCTGCGCTACATCCGCACTCGCGGCGAGGCATCTGAAAACATTGAAGCCTGGAAACGCATGCTGGCAGGAAGCCCGATCACCCTCTCTGTCGAAACGCCCTACGTCACCCCGTACGATCCGGTGCTGGAGTACTGCGAACGGGGAGCCCCGGCCGACGATGCCGCTCCCGCTTTCCAGCGTCTGAACTGGGGCCTCGACCGGGCACTGGCGCTGTGCGTCGACGACCGGGATCAGCCCTGCCTGTCGCAACGCGTTTTCCCGGTCATCGGCGTCGATCTGCAGGTGGGTCTTTGCCATCTCTATGAGCAGCCGATGCTGGGCGTCGATTACCTGGCCACCGCGTGGCCGGAACTGCTGGCCCTGCGCCACAGCGCCGCCCATTGCCACCGCTGCCAGCACCACGGCCTGCACCGCCTCGACCTGCCGGTCCTTTCCCGGCGTTTTCCCGATCTTGCCACCCAACTGTTTGAGTCCTGACGCCATGAGCAAAGCGCCCCAAATCACCCTCGACCAATTCAAATCGCAGGCCAAGGCAAGAAA
>CAIXSK010000374.1 GCA_903922075.1 uncultured beta proteobacterium
GCATGAGCTTTATCGACCAACTGAACGCGGCCTGGCAGAAGAACAATTCCCTGCTCTGCGTCGGCCTCGATCCCGATCCGGCCAAGTTCCCGGCGCACCTGAAGGGCCGCGACGATGCCATCTTCGAATTCTGTGCCGCCATCGTCGATGCGACGGCCGACCTGGTCTGCTCGTTCAAGCCGCAGATCGCCTACTTTGCCGCCCGCCGCGCCGAAGACCAGCTCGAAGCGCTGATCGCCCACATCCACGCCAAGCATCCCGGCATCCCGGTCATTCTCGACGCCAAGCGCGGCGACATCGGCTCGACGGCCGAGCAATACGCCGTCGAGGCCTTCGAACGCTTCCAGGCCGATGCGGTGACGGTCAATCCCTACATGGGCCGCGACTCGGTCGATCCCTACCTGGCTTACCCGGACAAGGGCGTCATCCTGCTCTGCCGGACCTCCAACCCCGGCGGCTCGGACCTGCAGTTTCTCGATGTCGGTGGCGAAAAGCTCTATGAGCGCGTCGCCCGGCTGGCCGCCGGCGACTGGAACAGCTCCGGCCAGATCAGCCTGGTCGTCGGCGCCACCTTCCCGGCCGAGATCGCCCGCGTCCGCGCAATCGTCGGTGACGTGCCGCTACTGGTGCCCGGTATCGGTGCCCAGGGCGGCGACATCGAGGCCACCGTCAAGGCCGGCCGTACCGCAAACGGCACCGGCTTGATGATCAACTCCTCACGTGCCATTCTGTACGCCGGCAAGGATGAAAACTTCGCCGCCGCGGCCCGCCAGGCAGCCCTGGAAACCCGCGACGCCATCAATTTGTACCGCTAAGGAAAAACCGCCATGCGCATGGACGACTACCGCGAAAGTGACAACGTCGAGGACCGCCGCGGCGGCGGTGGCGGCATCGGTCGCGGTGGCGTCGGCATCGGCGGCATCGTCCTCGCCCTGGTCATCAGCTACTTCACCGGCATCAATCCGATGACCCTGCTCGGCTTCATCGAGCAGACACCGCTCGCCCGGCAGGAAGCCCCGGCCGCGCACCGGCCACCAGCCAACGACGAGACGGCCATTTTCGTCTCCAAGGTGCTGGCCTCGACCGAAGACGTATGGACCACCGCCTTCCAGCAAAATGGCCGCCAGTACGAGAAGCCGAAGCTGGTGCTGTTCACCGGCGCCACGCCGACCGCCTGCGGCACCGGCCAGACGGCGATGGGGCCGTTCTACTGCCCGGGCGACCACAAGGTTTACATCGACCTCGCCTTCTACCGCGAGCTGAAGGAGCGCTTCAAGGCGCCTGGCGAGTTCGCCCAGGCCTACGTCGTCGCCCACGAAGTCGGCCACCATGTGCAGAATCTGCTCGGCATCGCCGACAAGGTGCATGAAGCCCGCCAGCGCGCCGGCAAGGCCGAAGGCAATGCGCTGTCGGTCCGCATGGAACTGCAGGCCGACTGCCTGGCCGGCGTCTGGGGCAAGCGCACCGACACCATGAAGCAGGTGCTCGAACCGGGCGACCTCGAAGCCGCCCTGACCGCCGCCTCGGCGATCGGCGACGACCGCCTGCAGCAGCAAGCGCAGGGCCGCATCGTGCCGGAAAGCTTCACGCACGGCAGCTCGGAACAGCGCGTCCGCTGGTTCCGCCGCGGCTTTGAGACCGGCGACATGAACCAGTGCAACACCTTCAAGGCCGAGCGCCTGTAAGCCCCCGTTGACCGACGCCCCGCCCCCCGCCAGAAAGGCGCCGCGCTGGCGCCGCTGGGCGCTCGAAGCGCTGGTTTTCGTCGCGCTGTTTGCCGCCTTCCAGGCCTGGCAGACGCGCAATGCGCCGCGCGGCCCGGCGCCGAACTTCGCCGGGCAACTGGTCGACGGCAGCCAGTTCGACCTCGCCGACTGGCGCGCCCAGCATCCGGGCAAGGCCGGGCTGATTTATTTCTGGGCCGGCTGGTGCGGCATCTGCAAGACGACGGCCGGCACGGTCAGCAACATCAACGAAGACTGGCCGGTGATCACCGTCGCCATGCAGTCCGGCCCGGCCGACAAGGTGGCCGAGACCATGCGCCAGCAGGGATACACCTGGGCGACGCTGGCCGACCCGATGGCCGCGGTCTTCCTGCAATACGGCACCCGCGTCGTTCCCGCTTTCATCATCGTCGATCCGGCCGGCAATGTCCGCGCCGTCAGTATCGGCTACACCAGCGAGATTGGCCTGCGGCTGCGTCTGTGGTGGGCCAGCCTGTCCGCCGCATGAAACTCTGCCGCTTCGCGCTCACCCTGCTGCTCAGCCATGCCGTCACCGCCTTCGCGCTGCCGAAACACTCGCCGGTGCCCGGCGGCGTTGCCGTCGTCGATCTCGGCCCGGCCGGCCAGACAACACCAAGCGCCCGCTGGGGCGAGCAACCGGTCGCCGTCATCCGGGAAAACGGGCGCTGGTTCGCCCTGCTCGGCATTCCGCTCGACACCCTGCCGGGCGATTTGGAAATTGCCGTTTTTTTCGGGCCGACCGTAGCATTGCGGCAAATTCCGGTGCACATCAAGAATTACCCGGAACAGCGGCTGACCATCAAGGACAAGCGCAAGGTCGAACCCAGCCCGGAAGACCTCGCCCGCATCGAGCGCGAAAAGGAAACCACCGAGGCGATCAAGCGCCGCTTCAGCGCGCCGGTGCCGGATACCGGCTTCACGCAGCCGGCCGCCGGCCCGCTGTCGTCGCGCTTCGGCCTGCGCCGCATCTTCAACGGCCAGCCGCGCAACCCGCACGCCGGGCTCGATGTCGCCGCCGGCACCGGCACGCCGGTCAAGGCGCCGGCCGATGGCATCGTCGCCAACACCGGCGACTATTTCTTCAACGGCAACACGGTGTTCGTCGACCACGGCCAGGGGCTGATCACCGCCTACATGCACCTGTCGCGCCTCGATGTCCGCGCCGGGCAAGCCGTCAAACGAGGCGAGTCGCTCGGCGCCATCGGTGCCACCGGCCGGGCGACCGGCCCGCACCTGCACTGGGCGGTCATCCTCAACAACACGCCGGTCGATCCCGAACTCTTCCTCGTCCGGCCGTAAACGGACAAAGGCGGCCGCAGCCGCCTTCACGTCACACCAGAGGCCCGATCAAACCTTGGGCTTGGCCGGCGTGCTCATCTGCTTTTCATCCTTCGCCTTGTCGCCGCAAGCCAGGGCCGAAACACTGGACAAGGCGAAAACGGCAGCCAGCAGGGCGGAAATCAGTTTGCTCATCGGAAACTCCTTCAATATAAGGCCAGGGTTTGATCAATTTAGCCGGACATGGTTCATTACGCAACGTGCACCAACAAACCATCCACCTCCACGCCGCGGCGCCGGCCAAACCGCCCGAAGGCCAGCCCTGCAATGGCTGCGGCGTCTGCTGCGCGCTGGAAACCTGCCCGGTCGCCCGGCTGCGCTTCCTGCAGATCAAAGGGCAGTGTCCGGCGCTGGAATGGGCTGCCAACGACAAGCGCTATGTCTGCGGCCTGCTGATCCGCCCCGCCCACTACCTGAAGTGCCTGCCAAACCGCGGCGAAGCGCTGGCCAGCCGCCTGTTCGCCCGCTGGATATCGGCCGGCCGGGGCTGTGACTGCAAGGCCGACGTTCAGCCCTGAGCGACGGCGGCCGTCACCGCCATTTCGACACGAAAGCCCGGATTGGCCAGCCGCGCCTGCACGCAGGCCCGGGTCGGCGCCTGGCCGGCGGGCACCCAAGCGTCCCAGACGGCGTTCATCGCGTCGTAGTCGGCCATGTCAGCCAGGTAGATGGTGACCATCAGCAACCTCGAGCGATCGCTGCCTGCCTGTTCGAGCAGGCGGTCGATCCCGGCCAGCAGGTTTGCGGTTTGGGCGGTGGCATCGCCGTCCAGGTTGGACGGCACCTCGACGAGGTACACCGTGCCGTTATGGACGACGCTGTCGGAATAGCGGCGTGTCGTGCCGTGACGTTGAATCTGCATGGATGGCCCCAAAAAGCGTGAAGCCCATGTTTTTCAGGCATGGGCTTCGGTTACTGCAACCTTGGCACGCTCGGCCAAGGTATTCGGCTATTCGCCGTTACGGGTTGCTACACGGTAATCTCAAGAAATACTTCCTGTGACAACTGCCATAGAATCCCCAGCAGCGCAGCGGGGTACTGCCATTTCATGTCCGGCTTGCTGCAAACCTGACACGCTTTCAGCTTAGCACTCCCGGCGAAAAAAGCCAGCGCATTTCGTTGGCGATCAGCGCCGAAAAATCACATTGGCGCCCAGTGGAACTTTCGACAGCGGGACGTAACCGACCGCCCCCGGCGTCGTCGCAATGTAATAGAGCATTTCGTCCAGCGAGCCGAATTCCTGAGGCGGCGCCCCCTTGCCCACATAGCGACGAACCAGCCAGTAGCCGACGTATTGCTCCTCGGTCTGGCCGAGAACCGACTCGAGGAACTGCTTGCGTATCGGGTCGCCCGGCGCCAGGTTCAGGGGCAGCGCAGGCTGCTGGTTGATCGAGACGACACGGCCGGTATACAGCCGTTGCAAGGTCTGCTGATCGGCTTTAGGCATGGCCGGATGAGCGATTACGGCAATACTCCCTCCTTCGGCCATGACCGGCCAACTCACGCCCCCGAGGAGGCAGGTCAGGAGAAGGAAGAGAACGCGCAGCATGCCGCCTCAGAACGAGAAGCTATAGGACAGCGAAAACACGTTGAGGCGCTTGTCCGCGCTGTCGCCGCCGGAAGGGGCGTCGATGAAGCTGGACACCAGGCCGGTGCGCGTCTGGGCCCATTCGGCTTTGAGCAGACTGCGCGTCGTCACCCGGTACGAGGTGCCGATGGCCCAGGTCCACTGGTCGTAGGGCGCCAGGATGTCAGCATTCAGATGCTGGTAGCTCGACATCGGTTGGCCAAAATTGCCCGCGGCCGCTTCGATCGCCCGATAGAGGTTCAAGGAAGCGGCCGACGAACGGGTCTTGGCGAACGACACATAGGGCGTCCATCCGCCAAACTTGCGCGACAGCGCCAGATACGCGCCCCAGCGGGAGAAGCCCGAACTCGCACCGTTGAAGCGCATGTGCGCCACCTCGGAAGTCAGGCGCACATTGGCCGGCAGCATGAAACTCGCGCCCAGGCTCTGGACAGGAATCCGCAACCCATTTTCGTGTACGCCATTGCGCACGTCGTAGTAGCCGGGAATGGGACCATTCGGGGGAACGAAGGGAATATCGCTGGTGATCCCGCCGTCGCGGTAGGCCCTGGCTTCATGGATGCCGATCCGGAACATGTTTTCCAACCCCCGGAAGCTGACAACCAAGCCGGTGCTTTGCACATCGGAATCGATGAACCAACTGCCGGGCCTGGGTTGGGTATCCGTGATTTCCCGGCCGTAATAGCGGGTCTTGTTGCTGGCCCGGCCGGTGTACCCCTCAACGGTCCACTCCATGTCGTTGGCCAGCCAGGATTTGCTGACGCTCAGGCCGACAAAATCCGTCGTCGGAATGATCGAATAGACCTCGATCGGCAGGCGGACAAAGTCATAGGTAACCCCGACATCGTGATTTTCGGTGTTCAGCATCATCGGAACCCGCAGCTTGCCCAGGCGGATCAGGACGTCGTCCACCGGCCGCCAGGACAGGAAGGCCCATGACAAGGTCGCCGCCACGGCCGAATCGTGGTGATCCGAAGGCGCGATCTTGCCCTGAATGGCGGCCCCCCACTGCTGGTTGAAGCGGAGATCGAGTTGCCCGCCGATCACGCTATCCCGCAACAAGCTACCGTCATCGTCGATCCAGCGCTGATACCTGTAGGCTTTGTCGGACTGCGCATAGCCGACCGTGCCAAAACCAGACCAGTCCAGCTCGATGGCATTGGCGACGAGGGGAAAGGCCAGGCCGATCACAGAAAAAATGATTCGATTCATGGTTTTGTCAGGAAATCGAAGGTGCCGAATTTTCGTCGGCCAGTTGAACAGAAATCCGGCCAAAGGTAGACGCCAGGGCCAGGAAGGCTTCAATGGCGGCCGGATCAAATTGCCCCCCGGCCTGCTCGACGACCATCCGGACAGCCTCCTCGTGGCTGAAGGCGACCTTGTACGGCCGCCGCGAGCGCAGGGCATCGTAGACGTCAGCCACCGCCATCAGGCGGGCGGCCAGCGGAATTGCCTCGCCGGCCAGGCCGTCGGGGTAGCCCTTGCCGTCCCAGCGCTCATGATGGCTTCTGGCGATCTGCCCGGCGTAGCGCAGCATCATGTTGTCGTCACCAAGTTCATGCCGGGTGCGCAGCAACATGCCCTCACCCTTGACGCTGTGCGTCTTCATGATTTCAAACTCTTCCGGCGTATGCCGGCCCGGCTTGAGCAGGATGTGATCGGGGATGGCGATCTTGCCGATATCGTGCAAGGGAGCGGCCTTGGCAATATGGTCGATATTCTCGGCGGTCAGGGCCGCCCGGTCGCGATCCTGCTGGCTGAGGTACTCGGCCAGCAGGCGAACATAATCCTGGGTGCGGCGAATATGGTTGCCGGTGCACTCGTCGCGGAACTCGGCCAACGAGACCATAACCCGGACCGCTCCCTCCTGCAGGCGCAGCACCTCGTTGACGCGGCGTTCGACCTCGGTTTGCAGCCAGGCGCTCTTGTCCTCCAGGAACACC
>CAIXSK010000375.1 GCA_903922075.1 uncultured beta proteobacterium
CCCGAAAGGCGTCCGGGCTCGAAATCCTGTCCGGGAAACGGAATGCTACGGTCGGGCCGAAAAAATGCCCGAATTTGAAATTCCCCAGTTCGACCACGGATGGTTTACCGGGCCCCTTGAGAGGCGCCGAGCAACGCAGGAAGGCCGGGGGCCTTCGGCGAGGACTGTTTGAGGGGCGCAGCCCCGAGTTCCGCAGCCGCCCGGCCTGCCGAGTAGCGCAGGGAACCGGCGAAGCCGGCGCCGACCCAGGGTCGCCTTCTTTTTGCTTACTTTTTCTTGGCGAAGCAAGAAAAAGTAAGACGCCCCTCAAGGGCGGAAACCCACGGTTCAGCAAACCCAATGCCATCAAGCGCAGAAAACACAGCTTCAGAAAAGCCACCGAAAAACCAGCGAGGAAAACCCAGGCTTCCAAGCCCACCCCCATGCTGCAATGCGGTAAAATCCCGCCCCATCATGCTCTATCCCCTGATCCGCAAATTCTTCTTCTCCCTCGACGCCGAAACCGCGCACGGCATCGGCATGTTGGGCGTCGACCGCGTCGCCTGCCTGATGGCCAAACCGGTCGCTCCCTGCCCGGTCGAGGTGATGGGCCTCAAGTTCCCCAACCCGGTCGGCCTGGCCGCCGGCCTGGACAAGAACGGCGACCACATCGACGGCCTGGCCAGGCTTGGTTTCGGCTTCCTCGAAATCGGCACGATCACCCCGCGCCCGCAGGACGGCAACCCGAAGCCGCGCCTGTTCCGCATCCCGGAGGCGCAGGGCATCATCAACCGGATGGGCTTCAACAACGCCGGCGTCGACCAGTTGCTGCGCAACGTCCGCGCCGCCGAATTCCCGAAAAAGGGCGGCATCCTCGGCATCAACATCGGCAAGAACGCGACGACGCCGATCGACAAGGCGGCCGACGATTACCTGATCTGCCTCGACAAGGTCTATAACGACGCCAGCTACGTCACCGTCAACATCTCGTCGCCGAACACCAAGAACCTGCGCGAACTGCAGAAGGACGAGGCGCTCGACGACCTGCTGGCGCAATTGAAGGCCAAGCAGCTACAACTCGCCGAGCAGCACGGCAAATACGTGCCGCTGGCCCTGAAAATCGCCCCCGACCTCGACGACCAGCAGATCACCGCCATTGCCGACGCGCTGCGCCGCCACCGCTTCGACGCGGTGATCGCGACCAACACCACGCTATCGCGGGAAGGCGTCGAAGGCCTGCCCAATGCGGCCGAAACCGGCGGCCTGTCCGGCAAACCGGTGTTCGCCAAATCGACCGCCGTGCAGAAAAAGCTGGCGATTGCCCTGGCTGGCGAACTGCCGATCATCGGCGTCGGCGGCATCATGGGCGGCGAAGACGCGGCCGAGAAAATCCGCGCCGGTGCCAGCCTGGTCCAGTTCTACAGCGGTTTCATCTACCGCGGCCCCGACCTCGTCGCCGAGGTCGCCGAGACGCTGGCCCACGTGCTGCGGAAGAAAACCGTATAGCGCCATAAGGAGCCCAAGTTGTCCCGCTTATGGCAAAGCCGGATAATACGGGCCTCACACTACCTCTCCCTATGAGCCACTACTTATTCATCCTCGTCGGCGCGGTGCTGGTCAACAACGTCGTGCTGGTGAAGATCCTCGGCCTGTGCCCCTTCATGGGCGTTTCCAAGAAGCTGGAAACGGCCTACGGCATGGGCGCCGCGACGACCTTCGTGCTGACCATGGCGACCGGGGCCAGCTACATCATCGACCATTACCTGTTGATGCCGTTCGGGCTGGAATACCTGCGCACGCTGTCCTTCATCGTCACCATCGCCGCCATCGTCCAGCTGACCGAAATGGTCATTGCCAAGACCTCGCCGACGTTGCAGCAGACGCTGGGCATCTACCTGCCGCTGATCACCACCAACTGCGCCGTGCTCGGCGTGCCGCTGCTCAACATCGCCAACGGCTACAACTTCGTTGAATCTTTGTTGTTCGGCGCCGGCAGTGCCTTCGGTTTCTCGCTGGTGCTGGTCCTCTTCGCCGGCATTCGCGAACGCATCGAAGGTGCCGACGTCCCCGTTTATTTCCGCGGCGCGGCCATCGCCATGGTTACCGCCGGCCTGATGGCGCTCGCCTTCATGGGCTTCGCCGGCCTGGACAAATACCAGTAAGCCCATGGACATCCTGCTCGCCATCGCCATCATGGCCCTCGGGGCGGTCGTCCTCGGCGCCGCGCTCGGCTTCGCCTCGATC
>CAIXSK010000376.1 GCA_903922075.1 uncultured beta proteobacterium
CCAGGAGGTGGCCGCCGGCAAGGTCGAGGCGACGCTGGCCAACACCCGGGCCGGCACCGTCGAGGCCTGCCAGCGCACCAAGCTGTCGACAATCATCGGCGGCCGCATCGAATACCTCGGCGTCAAGGAAGGCGACAAGGTAAAGAAGGGGCAATTGCTGCTCAAGCTGTGGAACGACGATCAGCAGGCCAACGCCGCGCTGGCCCAGGCGCAGATCACGCTGAGCGCGAAACGCGGCGACGAAGCCTGCATAGCGGCGCTCAATGCCGAAAAGGAGGCCAAGCGACAGTCAGAATTGCGCGCCAGGGGCTTCGTCTCGACCAGCCGCGAAGAAGCCGCCCGCACCGAGGCCGAAGTCCGCCGCGCCGCCTGCAACACGGCCCAGGCCGACGTCGCCCAGGCCACGGCGAAATTCAAGGCAACCCGCGTCGAGCAGGGCCGCGTCGCCCTCTACGCCCCTTTCGACGGCACGGTGGCGAAGATCGTCGGCGAACTGGGTGAATACTCGACCCCCTCGCCGCCCGGCGTGCCGACGCCGCCGGCCATCGACCTGATCGACGACTCCTGCCTCTACGTCAAGGCGCCGATGGACGAGGTTGATGCCCCGAAAATCCAGGTCGGCCAGCCGGTGCGCATCACGCTCGACGCGCTGCCCGGCAAGGTGCTGCCCGGCAAGGTACGACGCGTCGCCCCCTATGTCTCGGCGGTCGAAAAGCAGGCGCGCACGGTCGATATCGAGGTCGATTTCGACCAGCCGGCCGAAGCCGGAAAACTGCTGGTCGGCTACAGCGCCGACGTCGAGATCATTCTGGCCGGCCGCGACCAGGTATTGCGCATCCCGACCGCGGCCATCCAGGAAGGCGGCAAGGTGCTGCTCTTCAACGCCGACAGCGGCACCCTGGAAGAGCGTCCGATCAAGGCCGGACTGGCCAACTGGGAATACACCGAGGTCGTGGACGGCTTGCAGGCCGGCCAGCGCATCGTCACCTCGCTGGACAAGGAAGGCGTCAAGGCCGGCGCCCGGGTGACGCCGGAAGAAAAGAGCAAGGCCAAGTAGGCGCATGGCGCTGATCGAACTCTCCGGCATCGAACGCCGCTTCCAGCTCGGCGACACGACGGTCAACGCGCTGGCCGGGCTGAATCTGCAGATCGACGGCGGCGAGTACGTCGCCGTGATGGGCCCCTCCGGCTCCGGCAAATCGACGCTCTTGAACCTGCTCGGACTGCTCGACCGCCCCAACGCCGGCACCTACAAACTGGAAGGCCGCGACGTGACGACGCTGTCGCCCGACGAACAGGCCACCGTGCGCAGCACGCGGATCGGCTTCGTCTTCCAGAGCTTTCACCTGGTGCCGCGGCTCTCCGCCGCCGAAAACATCGCCCTGCCGATGACCCTGGCCGGCATTGCCCCGGCCGCGCGCAAAGAGCGGGTGGCGCAGGCGCTCAAGGACTTCGGCCTGGACAACCGCGCCGAGCACAAGCCGGACGAGCTTTCCGGCGGCCAGCGCCAGCGCGTTGCCATCGCCCGGGCGACGATCATGCAGCCGGCGTTGATCCTGGCCGATGAGCCGACCGGCAACCTTGACCGCCACACCGGCGAAGAGGTCGTCAATCTGCTCGAAGCGCTCAATGCCCGGGGCGTCACGCTGATCGTCGTCACCCACGACCCCGGCATGGGCGCCCGCGCCCGGCGCCAGCTGGTCATGGAGGACGGCCGCCTGCAGTCGGACTCGGGCGCCGCCGACATTTCGATTTTGGGCAAAATTTCGGGCCGACCGTAGCATTTGCCATGTGTCCAAAGCCACCCCGCCCATGCGCCTGACCGACACCCTCCGCTTCGCCCGCGACGCCGCCACCGGCACCCCGCTGCGCACGCTGCTCTCGGTGCTCGCCATGTCGATCGGCGTCGCCGCCGTCGTCATCCTGACCGCGCTGGGCGACGGCGCCCGGCGCTACGTCGTCGGCCAGTTCTCGTCGCTCGGCACCAATCTGGTCATCGTGCTGCCCGGGCGCTCGGGTACTGGCGGTTTCAACCCGGCCAACGCCATCACGACGACGCCGCGCGACCTGACCATCGACGACGCGGCCAGTCTCAAACGCCTGCCCGGCGTTCGGCGCGTCGCCCCGCTTGCTGTCGGCAGCTCGGAAATCAGTTTCGGCGGCAAGCTGCGCGAAATCATGGTCGCCGGCTCGACGGCCGAGTTCATCCCGATCCGCAATTTCGAGCTGGCGCAAGGCCAAGGCCTGCCGGACGAGGACTGGAACCGCGGCGCGTCGGTCGCCGTGATCGGCGCCAAGATACGCAGCGAACTGTTCGGCAGCCAGCCCGCCATCGGCCAGCTGATCCGCGTCGGCGACCGTCGGCTGCGCGTCGTCGGCGTGCTGAAATCGACCGGCCAGGGGCTGGGCATGAATACCGACGAACTGGTCATCGTCCCCGTCTCGCTGGCCCAGGCGATGTTCAATTCGAACACCCTGTTCCGCATCCTGGTCGAAGCCAGCAACCGCGAGGCCATTCCCGGCGCCAAGGAACGCACGCTGGCCACGCTCAAGCAGCGCCATCGCGGCGAGGAAGACGTCACGGTGATCACCCAGGATGCCGTGCTGGCCACCTTCGACCGCCTGCTCGGCACGCTGACCCTCGGTGTCGCCGGCATTGCCGCGATCAGCCTGGCGGTGGCCGGCATCCTGGTAATGAACGTCATGCTCGTCGCGGTCACCCAGCGCACCGGCGAGATCGGCCTGCTCAAGGCGCTCGGCGCCACCGCGCGGACTATCCGCCTGGCCTTCCTGGCCGAGGCGGCAATGCTCTCCGCCGTCGGCGCCCTGGTCGGCTACCTGCTCGGCCAGTTGGGCGCCTTCGCGCTGCGCCAGTTTTTCCCGGTCTTTCCGGCCTACCCGCCGGACTGGGCGGTGATCGCCGGGCTGAGCACGGCGCTCGCCACCGGCCTGCTGTTCGGCGTCATGCCGGCCCGCCGCGCCGCCCGGCTCGACCCGGTGCAGGCCCTGATGAAGCGCTGACATGCTCGTCGCCGACGCGCTCCAACTCGCCACCCGCGCCATCACCGCCCAGCGCCTGCGCAGCTTCCTGACCCTGCTCGGCATCGCCGTCGGCATTGCGGCGGTGATCCTGCTCACCTCGATCGGCGAAGGCATCCACCGTTTCGTGCTCAGCGAATTCAGCCAGTTCGGCACCAACGTCGTCGGCGTCCACCCCGGCAAGACCAAGACCGGCGGCACGCCGCCATCCGGCCTGCCGAGCAGCGCCCGGCCGCTGTCGCTGGACGACGCGCGGGCGCTGGCCAGCCTGCCGCACGTCGTCGGCATGACGCCGAGCATCTGGGGCAACGCCGAGGTCGGCGCCAACGGCCGCCTGCGCCGGACCTCGATCTACGGCGTCGGCCCGCAAATGCTGGAGGTCTTCAAGGGCAAGGTCCGCGCCGGCCAGTTCCTGCCGCCGGACGACGCGCACAGCGCCCGTGCCCTCGTCGTCCTCGGCCCCAAGCTGAAGGACGAGCTGTTCGGCGCCGACAATGCGCTCGGGGCAAAACTGCGCATCGGCCCCGACCAGTTCCGTGTCATCGGCATCCTTGAACCCAAGGGCCAGTTCCTCGGCATCGACCTCGACGACACCGCCTTCATCCCGGCCGCCCGCGCCCTCGAAATCTTCAACCGCGACGGCCTCAATGAAATCAACCTGGCCGCCGAGGAAGGCGTCCCCTCGGCCATCGTCGCGGCCGCCGTCAAGGAGCGGATGATCGCCCGCCACGGCAGCGAGGATTTCACCATCGTCACCCAGGAAGAAATGATGGCCACGCTGTCCAACATCCTCAACGTGCTGACCATGGCCGTCGGCGCGCTCGGTGGCATCTCGCTGCTGGTCGGCGGCGTCGGCATCGTCACCATCATGACCATCGCCGTCACCGAACGGACCGGCGAAATCGGCCTGCTGGTCGCCCTCGGCGCCCGCCGGCGAACCATCCTCGCGCTCTTCCTCGGCGAAGCCGTCGCCCTCTCGGCGCTCGGCGGCTTTCTCGGCCTGCTGCTCGGCATCGGCCTCGCCCAGTTGATCCACTTCGCGCTGCCCGCCCTGCCGGTCCATACGCCGCTCAGCTTCGTCCTGCTCGCCGAAGGCATCGCCATCGCCATCGGGCTGGCCGCCGGCGTCCTGCCCGCCCGCCGCGCCGCCCGGCTCGACCCGGTCGAGGCCTTGCGCGCCGAGTAATCCCGGCGTCACAACCATACGCTAACGTATGCTAAAGTCTGCTTTCAAATTTCAACAAACCCGCAAGGGAATCCCCATGACCTATCACATGACCTCTCACTGCCACCCTGCTGTCACGCCAACCTCGCCCGACATCGCACACCTGCATGCCCAACTGCCG
>CAIXSK010000377.1 GCA_903922075.1 uncultured beta proteobacterium
GATTTCGAGATCCAGGCAGGCCGGCTTCAAGCCGGTCTTCTCCAGGGTCGCCGCGACGTCGGCCAGCAGCGTGTCCGACTGCAACTGGCGGGCCGAAAGATTGACCGAGATGCTCGGAATATCCAAGCCTGCAGCCTGCCATTCGACGGTCTGGCGGCAGGCCTCCTCGAGCACCCAGCGCCCGACCTGGACGATCAGCCCGGTTTCTTCCAACAAGGGGATGAACTGGTCCGGTCCGACCAGGCCGCGCCGCGGATGCCCCCAGCGCAACAGGGCCTCGGTTCCGGTGATCCGGCCGTTTGCACAGCTGGCCTTGGGCTGGAAATGGAGGATGAACTCCTTGCATAGCGTGGCATTGCGCAAGTCGATCTCGAGAAACATCCGGTCCCGGATGCTTTCCCGCATGTCCTGACTGTAGCAATGGTAATTGTTGCGCCCCAGGCTTTTGGCGTGGCGGCAGGCAATCTCGGCATTGTTCACCATCTCATGAACGTCCCGACCATCCTGCGGGTAGAACGCAATGCCGACACCCGCCGTCGCGAAGACGTCGCAGCCGTCGACCCGGACCGGCATGATCAGCGCATCGATAATCCGCCGGGCGACAATACCGGCATGCTGGATGTCGCCGACATCCGGCAGCAGGACACCGAAGACGTCGCCACCGATCCGCCCAAGAACATCGGATTCGCGCAGCGAGCCGGAAACCCGCCCGGCAATCTGGCGCAGCAACTCGTCGCCCGACGTGTGGCCAAAAGTCTGATTGAGTTCGCGGAAGCGGTCGACGTCGACGACCATGACCCCCAAGGGCAGGCGCTTGCGCCGCGACAGCGCCAGCATCCGCTGCATCTGGTCGTGGAACATCAACTGGTTGGGCAAGGCCGTCAGGGCGTCGAAATGGGCGAAGAACGGCGCTTTCCATTTGTCGGCCAGCAGGCAGGTGATGTCGGTGGCGACCCCGCCGACGCTGACGATATCGCCTCGCTCGTCGCGCACCGGGAAATTGCGGACGTGCAGCCAGCGCAAACTGTCGCCGGGGCGCTCGACGCGGAACTTGATGTCCAGGGCGCCCATCCGGTGCAGCCGCGCCTCGGCCAGAACCCGCTCGCGGTCATCGCGATGAACGTAGGTCAACCAGTCCAGCCGGTGCGCGTAGAGCGCCTCGACGTGGCGCCCCCAGATCTGCTCATAGCCCTTGCTGACATAGGTGACCCGCTGCGTATCGGCGTCCACCAGCCAGTAGCATTCCGGCACGTGGCTGGCCAGCTGGAAAAATCGGGCAGCAGCCTCGTCGATCTGCCCGAACATGTTGGTGCCGACCAGAGATTCCCGTTTTTCGCGCAGCAAACCGGCGCGGGCACATTCGCGCTCAACGACGGCGAGAAGTCGGGATGGATTGCTCTTGAAGACGAAATCGCAGGCGCCCTTGTCGAGCAATTCGAAGGGGAAATCGGGCGATCCGCGTTCGACGGTCAGGATGACCGGCAGCATCGGTGCCAGTTCGATGAACAGATCCATGGCTGCCGCCACCGGCAGATCGTCCAGGCTACAGCTCAGCAACGCCGTATCCCCTTGTTCCTCGCGCAGCGCCTGCACCAGTTCATCCTGCCTGGCCACCTGGCGCGAATGAACGACATGTCC
>CAIXSK010000378.1 GCA_903922075.1 uncultured beta proteobacterium
GGAGCTGCACGCCCGGCTGACCTTGAGCGGCGTGCCATCGACGCTGGAAACCCGGGTTCAGGTCGGCCCGTTCCGCACCAAGCAGGAAGCCGAAGCGGCCCAGGCCAAGCTCAAGCAACTGGGCGTCGACACCATCCTCGTGCCGCCCAAGGGCAAGAACTAAGCCGAACGATCGGCACAGGCCCGGGCGGCGGTGAAGATCGCTGCGCCGACGCAGCATGTCGGCGACTGGCTTGGATCAGCGGCGCCAGTGGTCGTGATAGCGGTCGTCGCGGTAGTGGCGACCGCCGCGGCCGCCATAGTGACGATGGCCCGATTCGTAATAGATGCTGGCGCCCGGATAGCTGTAAACCGGATAGGGCTCGACATAGGCCGGCGGCGGCGCCCGGTAGTAGCCCGCGGACGGATAGGCCGGAACCACGGTGCAGGCGCCCAGACCGCCCAACAGGGCGGCGGCGAGGCCGAGGCGAAGTACTGTTTGCTTGAGGTTCATGGCGGGATGTTCCCAGGGTTGCGTAAGCAAATAACGCGGGAGCACCCGGCCCGGCATACGGTGACGCCGGGCTGCTTTGTAACAATTCTTTAGGCTTGCGGGTTGGCGTTCAATTCGTCGAGCGCCCGACGAATCCGCTTGGCAAAAACGGTCATTTCCTTGGCCGCCTGGATGTCGCCCCGGGTTTCGGCCACCGTGATGCCGCGTTCGTAGGCGGCCAGCGCGCCGGGGTGGTCGCCGGCTTCGGCCAGCGCCTTGCCGAGGACTTTCCAGGCGGCGGAATAGTTCGGGTCGCGGTCGACGGCGGCCTGGAAACAATCGGCCGCCTTGGCCGGGTCGCCGGCCTTCAGGTATTCGTTGCCCAGCGAGAAGCGGAGCAGGGCACCGTCGCGCGGGCCGTCGAGCATTTTTTCCAGGGATTCGATGCGTGGGTTCATGGGTAAAATAGGGGTTTGCAATTTGGATACAGGAAGCTTACTCATGGCCAAGACCATCATCGCCACCCCGAACGCCCCGGCCGCCATCGGCACCTATTCGCAGGCCGTGCGCGTCGGCGACACCGTTTACATGTCCGGGCAGATCGGGCTCGATCCGGCCACCATGCAGATGGTAGACGGGATCGATGCGCAAATCGTTCGCGTTTTCGAAAACCTCAAGGCCGTCGCCGAAGCGGCCGGCGGTTCGCTGGCCGACGTGGTCAAGCTTAATGTCTTCCTGACCGACCTGGCTAACTTCGCGAAGGTCAACGAAACTATGGCCCGCTATTTCAGCGAGCCCTTCCCGGCCCGTGCAGCAGTTGGCGTCAAGGAATTGCCGCGCGGCGCGCTGGTCGAGGCCGATGCGGTCATGTTCGTTGCCTGATGACTGACAGCGGGGCCTCGGCGCCGATTCGCGCCTCCGAGGCGCTGCTGAAGAAGCTCGCCAAGATCGGCCTCCATTGCGAGGCCGATTTGCTGACGCACTTGCCGCTACGCTACGAGGACGAGACACGCATCACGCCGCTTAGTCGCGCCTTCGGCGGCGAGCCGGTGCAGGTCGAGGTGGTCGTGCACAGCAGCGAACTGCAGTTTCGGCCGCGCCGGCAGCTGGTCGTGCGGGCCGGCGACGACAGCGGCGAGATCACGCTGCGTTTCTTCAGTTTCTACCCCAGCCAGCAGGCGGCGTTGAGCGAGGGGTCGCGTATCCGCGCCTTCGGCGAAGTGCGCGGTGGCTTCTTCGGCGCCGAGATGGTGCACCCGCGCTTTCGCAAGATCGGCGACAACGAGCCGCTGCCGACCGAGTTGACGCCGATTTATCCGACCACCGCCGGGCTGGCCAATTCGGCGTTGCAGAAATTGATCGGCAAGGCGCTGGCGGTTGGCGACCTGTCCGAGACGCTGCCCGAGGACTTGCGCCAGCGCCTGAAGCTGCCCGGCCTGGCGCGCAGCCTGCGCTTCCTGCATACGCCGCCGCCCGGCACCGATCTCGATACCCTGCACGCGCGCAATCACCCGGCCTGGCGGCGGGTCAAGTTCGACGAGGTGCTGGCCCAGCAACTGTCCTTGCGCCGCGCCTATCTGGCCCGCCGCGAGCAGGGGGCGCCGGTGCTGGTCGCCCGCGACGATCTTGGCGCCCGGCTGCTCGACAGCCTGCCCTTCGGGCTGACCGGCGCCCAGGCGCGGGCGATGGCCGAGATCGGCAGCGATCTGGCCCAGCCCGATCCGATGCAGCGCCTGCTGCAGGGTGACGTCGGCGCCGGCAAGACCATCGTCGCCGCGCTGGCGGCGTGTCAGGCGATTTCGGCTGGTTGGCAGGCGGCCTTCATGGCGCCGACCGAAATCCTGGCCGAGCAGCACTACCTGAAATTGCGCGACTGGCTGGAACCGCTCGGCGTGCGTGTCGCCTGGCTGTCCGGCAGCCTGAAGACCAAGGCCAAACGCGAACAACTGGCGGCGACGGCGGCCGAGGCGCAGTTGATTATTGGCACGCATGCGCTGATCCAGGAGGGCGTCGATTTCGCCCGGCTCGGCCTGGCCATCGTCGACGAGCAGCACCGCTTCGGCGTCGCCCAGCGGCTGGCGCTGCGCAAGAAGGGCGACAACCCGCACCAGTTGATGATGTCGGCGACGCCCATCCCGCGCACGCTGGCCATGAGTTACTACGCCGATCTGGACGTCACCGTGCTCGACGAACTGCCGCCCGGGCGGACGCCGATCAAGACCCGGCTGGTCGCCGACAACCGGCGCGACGACGTGGTCGGTTTTGTCAGGAAGGTCGTTGAGGAAGGCCGGCAGGCTTACTGGGTCTGTCCGCTGATCGAGGAATCCGAGGCGCTACAGTTGCAGACGGCGCAGGAAACCTACGATTTTCTTTTGGGGCAATTTTTCGGCCTGACCGTAGGATTGGTCCATGGTCGCCTGAAAGCCGATGAAAAGCAGGCGGTGATGGCCGCCTTCGCGGCCGGCGAGATCGATGTGCTGGTGGCGACGACGGTGATCGAAGTCGGCGTCGATGTGCCGAACGCCAGCCTGATGGTCATCGAGCACGCCGAGCGTTTTGGCCTGTCGCAGCTGCACCAGTTGCGCGGCCGGGTCGGCCGCGGCCAGTACGAATCGAGTTGCGTGCTGATCTACGCCGGGCCGCTCGGCGAGATCGCCCGCCAGCGGCTGAAGATAATTTTCGAAAATACCGACGGCTTCGAGATAGCCCGCCAGGATTTGCAGATCCGTGGCCCGGGCGAGTTCGTCGGCGCCCGGCAGAGCGGTGTCCCGCTGCTGCGCTACGCCGATCTGGAAATGGATGCCGACCTGGTCGAGATGGCGCGGGGCGTGGCCGAGGAGATGCTGACCGAGCACCCGGCGCTGGCCGAACGCCATTTGCAGCGCTGGCTCGGTTCGCGCGAAGAGTTGCTTAAATCCTGAGGCGGCGTTGGCTATACTGAGCCGCAAACCCGTCACATCATGGAGATGAGCATGTTCCAGGGAATTCTGATCGAAAAGGACGACGCCGGTTACCGGGCGTCGGTGCAGCAGATCGACGACAGCCAGTTGCCGGAAGGCGACGTCACGGTGCGCGTCTCGCACTCGTCGCTGAATTACAAGGACGGGCTGGCGATTACTGGCAAGGGGCCGGTCGTCCGCAAGTTTCCGATGGTACCGGGGATCGACATCGCCGGCGTCGTCGAGGCCAGCGACCACCCGGATTACCGGGCCGGCGACCGTGTGTTGCTCAACGGCTGGGGCGTCGGCGAGACGCACTGGGGCGGGCTGGCCCAGAAGGCTCGCCTGAAGGGCGACTGGCTGGTGCCGCTGCCTGCGGCGTTTACGCCGCAACAGGCGGTGGCCATCGGCACCGCCGGCTACACGGCGATGCTTTGCGTGCTGGCGCTGGAGCGCCATGGCGTCAAGCCGGCCGACGGCGAGATCGTCGTCACCGGCGCGGCCGGCGGGGTGGGCAGCGTGGCCATCGCCGTGCTGACCAAGCTGGGCTACACGGTGGTCGCGGTCAGCGGCCGGCCGGCGGAAGCCGATTACCTGAAGCAGCTGGGGGCGGCCGAAATCCTTGAACGCAGCGCCTTTGCCGCGCCCGGCAAGCCATTGGCCCGGGAACGCTGGGCCGGGGCGGTCGATGTTGTCGGCAGCCATACGCTGGCCAACGTCTGCGCGGCGATGAAATATCGCGGCGTCGTCACCGCCTGCGGCCTGGCCGGCGGCATGGATTTCCCGTCCACGGTGGCGCCCTTCATTCTGCGTGGCGTGACGCTGGTCGGCATCGACAGCGTGATGTGCCCGCGGCCGGAACGGCTGGCCGCCTGGCAACGGCTGGCGACCGATCTCGACCCGGCCAAGCTCGGTCTGATCGCCCACGAAATTTCGCTGGCCGAGGCGATTCCGACAGCGGCGCAGTTGATGGACGGCCAGGTGCGTGGCCGCGTGGTTGTCGACGTCAATCGTTAAGCCGGGGAGAAGCCATGCCTTACGTCAATATCAAGATCACCCGCGAGGGGGCGACGGCCGAGCAGAAGGCGCGCCTGATCCAGGGCGCGACGCAACTGCTGGTCGATGTGCTGGGCAAGAATCCGAAAACCACCGTGGTCGTCATCGACGAGGTCGATACCGACAACTGGGGTGTCGCCGGCGAGTCGATCACCGTCCGGCGGGCGCGCGGCGAATAGGATTCCCGGCCCCGGGCCGGAATGCTACGGTCAGCGGCAAAAAAAGGCCAAAATTGAAATTTGACTGCCCGGCCGGCGGTCAGCCAAAGAAGCGCTCGATGATCTGCGCCACGGCCGCGGGCTGGTCGTGGTGCAGCATGTGGTCGGCGTCCTCGATCCAGGTTTCGTCGACATCGGCGAAGCAGGCCCGGCGCGCTTCCCAGTCGCCCGGCCGGGTGGCGTAGTCGCGCACCACCCAGGACTGGCGGCCGGCAACCCAGAGCACCGGGCAGGTGATCTGGCGCCAGATGGCCTTCGATTCTTCCAGCCGGAACAGGTAGGGCGAGGTCGCCTTGTGCCACGGATCGCCGTTCCAGATGATGCCGGGGCGCCGTTCGCCGCTGCGGGTTTCGCCATCGCCGATGCGCGCCAGGTGTTTTGCCAGGAAGGCGGCCCGCTCGGCCGTCAGGAAGCGGTCGTTCTGCAACAGGCGGCGGGCAAAGGCCTCGCGGTTGGCATAAACGTGCATGCGCGGCGGTTTCTCCAGCGTACCTAGCCATTGCCTGTAGCGTTCCGGCGCCATTTCCGGCGTCGTCGGCGCAATGCCGAAACCCTCCAGCGAAATCACCCGCGCCACCCGTTCCGGACGCAGGCCGGCATACAGGCAGGCGAGGATACCGCCCATGCTGTGGCCGACCAGCCGGGCCGGCTGATCGGGAGCGTAATGGTCGAGAATGGCCTCCATGTCGCCGAGGTGCTCGGCGAAAAAATACGGCCGGTTCAGCCATTCCGATTGGCCAAAGCCGCGCCAGTCGGGGGCGACGATGTTCCAGTCGCGCTGCAGTTGATCGACGACGAACTGGAAGGAGGCCGAGACATCCATCCAGCCGTGCAGCAGGAACAGCAAGGGCGCCTGCGGGTCGCCCCAGCGCCGGATGTGCAGGCGGACGCCGGGCAGGGCGAGGGTTTCGGATCGGGCGTGACGCATGCGGGGCAATCGGCTTTTTGGGGGATGTCGGTAGTTTGCCGGATCAGTATGGACCGGTTCTGCGGACAGATTCTAGCGCGCCGGGCGGTACCTTGCCGGGGTCGGCGTTCGGCATCAGCCGGTCGCCGGCGGAGGTTCCGTGAATAAACGCCGGTTCGGGCGCAGGGCCAGCGCGTCGGCCAGTTCCTGGTCTTCATGGGCGATATGCCGTTCAAACCAGTATTCGACGTAGCGCAGCACGCCGAATACATCGGCGTTGGCCGCCGAGGCCCCTTTCAGTGCTTTGCTTACCTGCTCCAGCATGGTCTGGTGACGGAGGGTGTGGGCTGCAAAATCGATTCCGGCCTCGGCCGCATAGTGCGCTTCGGTGGCGAAGTGTTTGCGCAAGCGGGCAATCAGCGCATCCGCCTCATTGGCCGGCAGGCGGTTGATGTTCAGGCACAGGCGCTTGAGACGGACCAGGTGCCCGAACAGCTCGGCGTGCTGGGCATCGATTTCCTCGATCCCGATATGCAGCGACAGCGGCAGAAAGCGCAATGCATCCTCGTTCATGACGCCTCCTGCGACACGAATCTCGGCGGTAACGGGCCATCGGGCCGGTCAACAATTGGCGGGCGTTTGCGGACGCTGGCCTTTGAAGCGGACATCTCGACCTCCTGAACCTGATCTGCCGGTTGGCCTGCGCCGCTACCGGGAGTGGGTTACAGTCATTTTATTTATATTGATTTTGGCAGTTTAGGCGATTGCCAAATTGACTGCAACCGATAAGCCGGGCGATGTCGGCTGCACGGTTTGTCAGACCGCTCGCCGGTGCCCAGGTTCGCTCCGCTTCCGCTCAGCAGATCTGGCTGGCGAAGCTTTCCCAGGGCTGGAATGTCCTTGTGTCGCCGGCCGATGCGTAGCCGGTCAGGGCGGCCAGGCGGGCCTTGAAGGTCTCGCCGCGAAAGCGCCGGACGAGATGGGCAACCGCCGTGCCGTTGGCGATCGACGAGCGCAACGCCAGGCAGTACAGGTCGCTGCCGAGCGGCACGAATCCCAGGTCGTAGCGGGCGGCTGCCGCCTGGATGGCGATCCCGACATCGACCTTGCCGCTGGCCACCGCAGCGGCCACCGCATCGTGGGTGAATTCCTCGTGCGCATAGCCGGGCAGTGCGCTGGCCTGCAGGCCGTTGGCGGCGAGCAGCTGGTCGATCATGCCGCGCGTTCCCGAGCCGCGCTGCCGGTTGACCATGCGCAGGCGGAGTTTCGCCACATCGGCCAACGACGTGATGCCAAACGGGTTGCCCGGCGCGGTGAGTATCCCGTGCTGCCGGCGCATGACCGGAAAAAAAGCATACTGCCGCAGGTCGAGCCAGCGGCCCAGCCAGGCTGAAGTCTCGGTACTGCCCAGCTTGCCGGGGATGTGAAAGCCTGCCGCATCGCATTCGCCGCGGGCCAGGGCGGTCAGCGCCTCCTCACTGCCGCGCCAGCGGATGTCTACTTTGACTCGGCGGCCGTTCTCAATCCAGTCGGCCAAGGCAAGGTCGTGACTGGCCGCGATGTGCAGGCGCTCCGGTTCGGCGGTCTCGCTGGGCGCGAGCAGTTCCTTCAGGCGCAGGCCCCAGGGCGCATGAACGCTATCCAGGCTGGCCCGAGCCGCGGCGTCGAGGGCGAGCAGGCGTTCGCCGAAATCCGACAGCGCGGTGCCGCGTCCCCGCCCCTTGATCACCAGCGGCTGTCCGAAATGTTGCTCGTAGCGCTTGAGCAGTCCCCAGGCCGAGCGGTAGGAAACCTGGCAGGCCGACGCGGCAGCAGCAAGCTTGCCTTGCGCCTGCACCGCATCGAGCAGTTGCAGGAGCTTGGCCGATTCGGCCTCGCTCAAGCCGGCGCCGAAATTCCAGGTCCAGCAAATCAGTGGGGAAACAGGCATTTGTTGCAAGGGTTTGCATATTTAATCGCCGGCAAATTCTACTATAGCCTTGGCCTCGCCGCCTTCCCTTGGCACTACCGTTCAGACAAAAGGAAAATCATGCACTTCAAAAAAATTGCTGCCGTGCTCTGCGCAAGCTTGGCCTGCCTGATCGGCAATGCCGTTGCAGCCGAGGATCGCTTCATCATCGTGGCCTCGACGACCTCTACCGAACAGTCCGGCTTGTTCGGCCATATCCTGCCGATCTTCGAAAAGGACAGCGGTGTCAAGGTGCGCGTCGTCGCGCTCGGAACCGGGCAGGCACTGGACACCGCGCGACGGGGCGATGCCGACGTGGCTTTCGTCCATGACAAGGCTGCCGAGGAGAAATTCGTCGCCGAAGGGTCTGGCGTCGAGCGCCGCGAGGTGATGTACAACGATTTCGTGCTGGTCGGTCCGAAGAGCGATCCGGCGAAGACGGGCGGCAAGGATATTCTGGAAGCCCTGCGCCGCATTGCCGCCATCGATGCCGCTGCCCGTCCGGCTTTCGTCTCCCGTGGCGACCGTAGCGGCACGCACGCTGCCGAACTGCGCTACTGGAAGCTGGCTGGCGTCGATCTCGACAAGGCCAAGGGCGGCTGGTACCGCGATACCGGTTCCGGCATGGGGCCGTCGCTGAACATGGCGTCGTCGGTCGGTGCCTACATCCTGGCCGATCGTGGCACCTGGCTGTCGTTCAAGAACCGCGGCGATCTGGCCGTCCTGGTCGAGGGCGACAGCCGCCTGTTCAACCAGTATGGCGTCATCCTGGTCAACCCGGCCAAGCATCCCCACATCAAGAAGGAAGACGGGCAGCGCTTCATCGACTGGCTGGTTTCGGCGCCAGGTCAGAAGGCCATCGCCGACTACAAGATCGGTGGCGAACAGCTGTTCTTCCCCAACGCCAAGCACTGATTCCAAAATTGATGAAGCCGGCATGGTGCCGGCTTCATCAAGCTGCTTTTCCTATGCATCAAAGTGCATAGGTTGTTGCTTCAAACCTTGCGCCAAGGTTGTTTCATTACTGATCACTGCTCAATTGTTGGACGTCCCCTGTCCGCGGTGGGGTCTTTTCCAGCACCGCCCATTCGTCGTCCGTGAACAGGCGTGAGCGGCTCAAAAAGGCTTTGCCGCTGCCGCCTTCCAGAGAAAACGTGCCGCCGCCGTCGCAATCGACCACATCGACGATGACCTGGGTGTGCTGCCAGAACTCGAATTGCGACTTACTGATGTAAAACGGGGCGCCACCGATGGTGCCGAGATAGATGTCCTGGCTGCCGACCGTCAGGTCGCCCGGGAGGTAGCAGTTGGCTGCACTGTTGTCGCAGCAGCCGCCGGATTGGAAAAAGAACAGCTTGGGGCCGAACTTGGCCTTCAGCGTTTCGATCAGTTCGAGAGCTGCCGGGGTGGCAATGACGCGTTCAACCATTTTTATCTCCAATAAAAAGGGGGCAGTTGCCCGCCCCCTTTGTGGATGCCCATTGTTGGCCGGGCATTGTGTTGTATCGCGGTCGCTTAGAAGAAGCCCAGCTTCTGCTCGCTGTAGCTGACCAGCAGGTTCTTGGTCTGCTGGTAGTGGTCGAGCATCATCTTGTGGGTTTCGCGGCCGATGCCGGATTCCTTGTAGCCACCGAAGGCTGCGTGCGCCGGGTAGGCGTGGTAGCAGTTGGTCCACACGCGGCCGGCCTTGATGGCGCGACCCATGCGGTAGGCGACATTGCCGTTACGGCTCCAGACGCCGGCGCCGAGGCCGTAGATGGTGTCGTTGGCGATGGCCAAGGCATCGGCTTCGTCCTTGAAGGTCGTCACGGCCAGAACCGGCCCGAAGATTTCTTCCTGGAAGATGCGCATCTTGTTGTTGCCCTTGAACAGGGTCGGCTGGATGTAATAGCCGCCTTCCAGATCGCCGCCGAGCTTGGCTTGCGAACCGCCGATCAGGCACTGGGCGCCTTCCTGCTTGCCGAGTTCGAGGTAGGAGGTGATCTTGTTGATCTGGTCCAGCGAGCACTGGGCACCGATCATGGTGTCGGTGTCGAGCGGGTTGCCTTGCTTGATGGCGGCAACGCGCTGCAGGACGCGCTCGATGAACTTGTCGTAGATCGATTCCTGGATCAGGGCGCGCGACGGGCAGGTACACACTTCGCCCTGGTTGAAGGCGAACAGCACCATGCCTTCGATGGCCTTGTCGAGGAAGCCGTCATCCTTGTCCATCACGTCGGCGAAGAAGACGTTCGGCGACTTGCCGCCCAGTTCCAGGGTGGCCGGGATCAGGTTGTTGGCGGCGGCCTGGCCGATGACGCGGCCGGTGGCGGTGGAGCCGGTGAAGGCGATCTTGGCGATGCGCTTGCTGCTGGCCAGCGGCATGCCGGCTTCGCGGCCAAAGCCGTTGACGATGTTGAGGACGCCCGGCGGCAGCAGGTCGGCGATCAGTTCGGCCAGGATCAGAATGGAGATCGGGGTCGATTCGGCCGGCTTGAGGACCACGCAGTTACCGGCGCCGATGGCGGGGGCCAGCTTCCAGGCAGCCATCAGCAGCGGGAAGTTCCAGGGAATGATCTGGCCGACGACGCCGAGCGGCTCGTGGAAGTGGTAGGCAACGGTGTTTTCGTCGATGTCGGACAGGGCGCCTTCCTGGGCGCGCAGGCAGCCGGCGAAGTAACGGAAGTGGTCGGCGGAGAGCGGGACGTCGGCAGCCAGGGTTTCGCGGATCGGCTTGCCGTTGTCGACGGTTTCGGCATAGGCCAGGCGCTCGAGGTTGGCATCGATGCGATCGGCGATCTGCAGCAGGATGTTGGCGCGGGCGGCCGGAGCGGTCTTGCCCCAGGCATCGGCAGCGGCGTGAGCGGCGTCGAGAGCGAGTTCGACGTCTTCGGCGGAAGAGCGGGCGGCCTTGGTGTAGTTCTTGCCATTGATCGGGGTCAGTACGTCAAAATATTGACCGTTGACCGGGGCGACCCACTTGCCGCCGATGAAGTTGTCGTACTGCGCCTTGTAGTCAATCTTGGCGCCGGCGGTACCGGGAGCTGCGTAAATAGTCATAGTGTCTCCTTGGTTGAGGTAGGAAATGTTCAGCCGAACATCTATCCTGTTAAGTGCAATCACCGTACCTGCACATGCCAGGGCAAAAAAATGCGAATTTTTTGCCACTGTTCGTTGTCTTTATTTGCTGAACTATTCTTGATTGTTTCCATGCCGGTCAGTTTTTCTTATCAATTCGACGATAGTCCGCGCGCCGTGCCTGCCTTCGGCGAGCAGATGCCTTTTGCCAATCCGCTATTCGGTATTCTTGCCGCAATCCGCGAGGAGGGTTCGATTGCCCAGGCAGCGGAGCGCCTCGGTCTTTCATATCGCTATGTCTGGGGCTACCTCAAGAAACAGGAAGAGGATCTGGGGCAGAAATTGTTGGCGTCTTCCCAGGGCGCTTCAGCCCGCCTGTCGGATTTTGGCGAACGCCTGCTCTGGTCGGAGCGACGGGTGCTGGCCCGGATGGCCCCGGCGGCCGAAGACATGGCCAACAAACTGGACAACGAGTTGCGGCTCGCGGTGCGTCCGACGCTGGTGCCATTGCGCATCGCGGCCAGCCATGACCTGCTGTTCGGCGCTTTGCGCGAGCAACTGATGCAGCAGGGCAGCCTGCTGTTGGATGTCGATTATGTGGAGAGCGTTGGCGCCCTGGAGCAACTCAATGCGGGCGCCTGTCTGATGGCTGGTATTCACTTCCCCATCGATTTGCCGCATCTGTGCCAGCGAGGTTCGGGGGTGCATGCGCAATTGGGGCGGCAACTGCGCCTCGGCGATCACAAATTGATTCGCATGGCGGCCCGCGAGCAGGGCTTGATCGTTCCGGCGGGCAATCCGCTCGGTTTGTACGACGTTTTCGATCTGGTGCGGCCTGACATCAACTTCGTCAATCGCCAGGCGGGCTCGGGTACGCGGATATTGCTCGACGAGTTGTTGCGTTTCAATCGGATCGAGCAGCACGAAATTGTCGGTTACCAGACCGAAGAGCCGACGCACCTTGCCGTAGCGGCAACCATTGCGGCGGGCGTGGCCAATTGCGGCTTTGGTTTGCGTGCGGCGGCCGAGCAGTTCGGGCTTGGTTTTGTGCCTATGCTGTGGGAGCACTACTTCGTGGTTTGTCGCAAGCAGGATTTGGATTCGCCGCTTGTCCAGGCGGTCATCGAGGCCTTGGAAGCGCCTGATTTCCGGGAGCTGGTCGCCAACGTGCCCGGTTATTCGGTGGCCGAGTCCGGCCAGATCATTTCCTTGCGGCGAACGCTGCCCTGGTACAAGTAGTTTTGGGGCGAGGTAATGAAAAAGGGCCACCGGAGCGTGGCCCTTTTGCTGCCTTTCAAGGCAATGTCAGGCAATGGAAGGTTCAAGCGGCATCAGGGAACGGGCAGAGACGATCAGTCGTTTCCGCACGCCGGAGCCCATATGGCGTTCGACTTCCCACATGGGCAGTCCCTTGACGACGGCAACTTGTTCTATCGCCGTCACGACATCGCCAAATTTGACGCAAATATAGTCGGCACCACGCTTGATTGAATTCGTAACCTTCATCGGGAACAGCCTCCTTTTTTGTCAGCGGTCGTGCCATCCTACCGAAGTGGAACAGCAAGTTGAATAGGGAAAATGTGACCGTTTGTGACCGTGGTTTGTGTTTTTTTACGGTGCCCCTGAGCGACTGCGTTTTGCTGCATCAATCAACAGAAAGCCGCTCTGGCCGGGTGTTTTCGGGTTAAACACCGGGGCGATCGGCGCCGGTGCAGGAAAGTGCTTGACACCAACATATCGATATATCTAAGATTATCGACATGAAAACCAATTACACCCAAACCATCCCGCCCGAGTGGCAGGCGATGTCGAAAATTTTCGTGGCGCTTGGCGACGAGCACCGGCAACGCATCCTGCTGCTATTCGAGCCAGGCGAGCGGCTCAATGTCGGGCAGATTGCCGAGGTGGCTACGCTGGCCCGGTCGACCGTCTCGCATCACCTGAAAATACTCCACGACTCCGGTGCGCTGGCTTCCGAGAAGATCGGCAAGGAGGTCTGGTTCTGGATCGACCGGCCGGTGCTGGAAACGACCTTTACCAATGTCCTCGATTACCTGAAGGAAAACTGCTGATGTTGCGTTCCCTGTTGCGGCCGTTGCTGCGCGGCCTGGCCCGGCTGTTTTTTCGCGTCGAAGTGACGGCGCGGCAGGCTGATTTCAATCACTCTCGATTGCTCGTCGTCGCCAACCACGAGTCTTTTCTCGATGGCTTGCTGATCGGCCTGTTCCTGCCCATCGATCCGGTTTTCGTCGTTCATACCGGCATCGCCAATAACTTCTTCTTCCGCCTGCTGCTGTCGCAGGTTGATTACCTGGCGGTCGATCCGACCAGCCCGATGGCCATGAAGAAGGTCATCCGGCTGATCGAATCCGGCCGCCCGGTGGTCATCTTCCCGGAAGGGCGGATCACGCTGACCGGCTCGCTGATGAAGGTCTACGACGGCCCGGCCTTCGTCGCCGCCAAGACCGGCGCAACGGTCGTGCCGGTGCGCCTGGACGGCGCTTCCCGCAGCTATTTCTCGCGTCTGTCCGGGCGCCACCCGAGAACGCTGTTCCCGAAAATCCGCCTGAGCATCCTGGCTGAGCGCCATTTTCCGATGCCCGAGGGCGCCACCGCCAAACTGCGCCGCCGCAAGTCGGGCGAGGCGATGCGCAAGCTGATGCAGGAAATGATCTTCGCCTCGCGGCCGCAGCAGACGCTCTATGCCGCGCTGTGCGACGCCGCGAATATCTATGGTCGGCGTCGCCGCTTGCTGGAGGACGTCAAGCAGGTCGAGTATTCCTACAACGACCTGCTGAAAATGGCCCTCATGCTCGGTCGGCAGATCGAACGCCTGTCGCAGCCCGGCGAGAAGGTCGGCCTGCTGCTGCCCAACCTGGTGCCGACCGTCGGCCTGATCTTCGGCCTGACTGCGCGTCGCCGCATCCCGGCCATGCTCAACTACACGGCCGGCGTCGAGGCGATGCAGGCCGCCGTCGATGCCGCCGAATTGAAGACCATCGTCACCTCGCGCGCCTTCGTCGAGCAGGCCAAGCTGGCCGACAAACTCGCCGGGCTGAATGGCGTGCAACTGGTCTATCTGGAAGACGTGCGCCAACGCATCGGCCTGGCCGACAAGCTGTGGCTGCTCGCCTACGCCATCCACTTCCCCCGTGCATTTGAACTGCCGGGCTCGCCGGAAGAGGCGGCAGTGGTGCTGTTCACCTCCGGCTCGGAAGGCAAGCCGAAGGGCGTCGTGCTGCCGCACCGGGCCATCCTCGCCAACATCGCGCAGATCCGCTCGGTGATCGACTTCTCGGTCTACGACAAGGTGCTGAACGCGCTGCCCATCTTCCACTCCTTCGGCCTGACCGCCGGCGCGCTGCTGCCGGTGCTGTCCGGCGCCAGCCTGTTTCTCTACCCGTCGCCACTGCATTACCGGGTCATTCCCGAGCTGGCCTACGACCGAGGCTGCACCATCCTGTTCGGCACCTCGACCTTCCTGGCCAACTACGCCAAATTCGCCAATCCCTACGATTTCTACCGCCTGCGCTATGTCGTCGCTGGCGCCGAGAAGCTGTCGGAAGCGGTGCGCGCCACCTGGTTCGAGAAATTTGGCGTGCGCATCTTTGAAGGTTACGGGGCCACTGAAACCGCGCCGGTGCTGGCCGTCAATACGCCGATGGCCTACAAGACGGGCACCGTCGGCAACCTGCTGCCGGGCATCGAGTACAAGCTGCTGCCCGTGCCGGGCATCGCCCACGGCGGCATCCTGCACGTGCGCGGCCCGAACGTGATGGCCGGCTACCTCAAGGCCGACCGTCCCGGCGAACTGCAGCCGCCGGTGTCGGAGGCCGGCGACGGCTGGTACGAGACCGGCGACGTGGTCGAGCTGGATGAAGACGGCTTCGTGAAAATCGTCGGCCGGGTCAAGCGCTTCGCCAAGATCGCCGGCGAGATGGTCAGCCTGGAAGTGGTCGAAAAGCTGGCCACCGCGACCTCGCCGGCCCTGCTGCACGCCGCCTCCAGCCAGCCCGACCCGGCCAAGGGCGAGGCGCTGGTGCTGTTCACCACCGATGGCGAACTGAGCCGCGAACTGCTCGCCGCCAAGGCGCGTGAAACCGGTATCCCGGAACTGGCCGTGCCGCGCAAGATCCATCGGGTCGAGTCGCTGCCGCTGCTCGGCACCGGCAAAGTCGACTACCAGACGCTGAAACGGCTGGCCGAGGCGGTATGAGCGCTTTGCAACCCGAATGCTACGGTCGGCCCGAAATTTTGGCCAAAATTGAAATTTTTGCGGGCAGTCGGCCGGAGGCAAGGCAATGAGCGCGGTCTTCAAGCCGGGCCGTCGCCGCTTCGTCGGCCTGCTCGCCGGCGGTGCGGCGCTGGGGGCGGCCGGCTGGAGTTCGGCCGGGCCGTTGCTGGTCAACGAATGCCGGGTCGCCATCCCGGCCGCGCTGATCGACAGCCCGTGGCTCAAAGAGGCCTGGGCCGGCATCGATCCGGCCCAGGTCTGGGATTGCCACGTCCATCTCGCCGGGCTGGGTGACGGCGGCAGCGGCATCGAGGTCGGGCCGCAACTGTCGAGCTGGCTGCATCCGCTGCGCTACGCCCAGCGCCTGTTTTACATGAACGCCGGCTGCGCCCACGAGGCGCCGGGCAAGGTCGATCAGGCCTACGTCGCCCGCCTGCTCAACCTGTGCGAGGCGATGCCGGCCGGCTTCAAGGTCATGCTCTTCGCCTTCGAGCGCTTTCATGACGGCCAGGGCTACGCTCATCCCGAGCATTCCGCCTTCTACGTCCCGAACGCCTGGGCGGCCAAGCTGGCGCGCGATTTCCCGGCCCATTTCGAGTGGGTGGCCTCGCTGCATCCCTACCAGCCGGCGGCGGTCGATGATCTGAAGCTGTCCATCGCCAACGGCGCCCGCGCCGTCAAATGGCTGCCGGCGGCGATGGGCATGGACCCGGCCGACGCCAAGTGCGATCCCTTCTACCGCGTGCTGGCGGAAACCGGCACGCCGCTGATCGTCCATTGCGGCGAGGAGCAGGCGGTCAAGGGGGGCGACACCCACGCCTACGGCAACCCGCTGCGCCTGCGCCGGGCGCTCGACGCCGGGGTCAGGGTGGTGGTTGCCCACTGCGCCTCGCTGGGCAAGGATCTCGACGACGACGGTAAGCTCCGCCCCAGTTTCGAGCTGTTCCTCAAGCTGCTGGCCGAGCCGCGCGCCAAGGGCCTGCTCTACGGCGACATTTCGGCGATCACCCAGCGCAACCGCCAGCCGGCGCTGATTCGCACCCTGCTCGAACGACAAGATCTGCACGAACGCCTGCTCCACGGTTCCGACTACCCGCTGCCTGGCATCGTGCCGCTGACCTCGCCCGCCGCGCTGGCCCGGGCCGGCCTGCTGCCGAAGGCGGCGGTGGCTGACCTCGACACCCTGCGCCAGCACAATCCGCTGCTCTTCGACTTCACGCTGAAGCGCCTGCTCAACTGGCAGGGCCATTCCTTTTCTCCGGCGGTCTTCCATACCCGCCGACTTTTTGCTGCGAGCCACCCATGAGCGGTCAATTCGGACTCCTGAAACAGAAGCGCTTCGCGCCTTTCTTCGCCACCCAGTTCCTCGGCGCCTTCAACGACAACCTGTTCAAGAACGCGCTGGTCGTCCTGCTGACTTTCCAGGCGGCGCACTGGACGACGCTGGCGCCGGGCTTGCTGGCCAATCTGGCGGCCGGCATCTTCATCCTGCCCTTCTTCCTGTTCTCGGCCACTGCCGGGCAACTGGCCGACAAATACGACAAGGCGATGCTCGCCCGCCTGGTCAAGGTGCTGGAAATGGTCATCATGGGCGTCGCCGCCGCCGGCTTCTTCCTGCACAGCCTGCCGGTGCTGATGGGCGCATTGTTCCTGCTCGGCTGCCATTCGACGCTGTTCGGGCCGGTCAAGTACGCGATCATCCCGCAGCATCTGCACGAGGACGAACTGGTCGGCGGCAATGCGCTGATCGAGGCCGGCACCTTCGTTGCCATCCTGATCGGCACGCTGGCCGGTGGCCTGCTGGCCGGGTCGGTCGAGCATCCGGCCTGGATTGCGGTCGGCGGTTTTCTCGTCGCGGCGGCCGGCTACCTGACCAGCCGCGGCATCCCGGCCGCCCCGGCGCCGGCGCCCGAACTCAAGGTCAATCTCAATCCCTTGAGCGAAACCTGGCGCAACATCGCCTTCGCCCGGCAGAACCGCACGGTCTTCCTGTCCATTCTCGGCATTTCGTGGTTCTGGCTGTACGGCGCGCTGTTCCTCGCCCAGTTCCCGGCCTACGCCAAGTTCGTGCTCGGCGGCGGCGAGTCGGCGGTGACGCTGCTGCTCGCCACCTTCACGGTCGGCATCGGGGTCGGCTCGATGCTCTGCGAGCGGATGTCCGACAAGCATGTCGAGATCGGCCTGGTGCCTTTCGGGTCGATCGGCTTGACCTTGTTTGGACTCGACCTCTACTTCGCTTCGCCGGTCGGGCTGGCCGGCACGACACCGCATGAACTGCTCGCGCTGCTCAGCATTCCGGCCGTCTGGCGCGTGCTGTTCGACCTCGTGATGCTCGGCGCCTTCGGCGGCTTCTTCATCGTGCCGCTCTACGCGCTGGTCCAGCTGCGCAGTTCGGCCGAGCACCGGGCGCGGATCATCGCCGGCAACAACATCCTCAACGCGCTGTTCATGGTCGTCGGCGCACTCGGCGCGGCCAGCCTGCTCGGTGCCGGGCTGTCGATCCCGGCGCTGTTCGCGTTGGCAGCCTTGCTCAACGCGCTGGTCGCCATCTACATCTACGGCCTGGTGCCGGAATTTCTGTTGCGTTTCATCGCCTGGCTGCTGGTCAAGGCGGTGTACCGGCTGCGCAGCGAGGGGCTCGAGCACATTCCGCACGAGGGCGCCGCCGTGCTGGTCGCCAACCATGTCAGCTTCGCCGACGCGGTGATCATCATGGGCGCCGCGCCGCGGCCGATCCGCTTCGTGATGGATCACCGCATCTTCAAGACGCCGCTGCTCGGCTTCATCTTCCGCCACTGCGGGGCGATCCCCATCGCCTCGGCCAAGGAAGACCCGGCGATGATGGAAGCCGCCTTCGCCGAGGTGGCAAAAGCCCTAGCCGCCGGCGACCTGGTCGGCCTCTTTCCCGAAGGCCAGATCACCAAGGATGGCGAACTGCAGCCCTTCCGTCCCGGCATCAGCCGCATCCTCGCCGCCAACCCGGTCCCGGTCGTGCCGCTGGCGCTGTCCGGCTTGTGGGGCAGCTACTTTTCACGCATCGACGGGGTGGCGATGAAAACGCCGTTCCGGCGCGGGATGTTCTCCGACATCGCGTTGCGGGCCGGGGCGCCGGTGGCGGCCGAACAGGCCACGCCGGAATACCTGCAGACGGTGGTCGCCAGCCTGCGGGGCGACTGTCCCTGACGGCCCGGTGTTAAGGCCGGCTTAATGTTTGTCGACTAAATTGGTCGGAAAATTTGCCATGCTCAAGGAGTCACGATGTTGAACAAATTCCCGTCTTTGCTGCTCGCGCTGACCATGGCGCTGTCGGCAAATATCCATGCTGCCGACGCC
>CAIXSK010000379.1 GCA_903922075.1 uncultured beta proteobacterium
CAGAGCACGCTGACCCAGCAGGTTTCCAGCGAACTCGAAAATCATTTCGGCAACAAGGTCTACCAGACCATCGTCCCCCGCAACGTCCGCCTGGCCGAAGCGCCGTCCTACGGCAAGCCGGTCATCGCCTTCGACAAGAACTCGAAAGGCGCTCTGGCCTACAGCGCCCTCGCCAAGGAAATCCTCGAAAGGACCGCAGCATGATCAAAATGAAAGGACTCGGCCGCGGCCTCGACGCGCTGCTCGCCGGCAGCGACGCCAAGGCCGAAGACGAACTGCGCAACCTGCCGGTCGAACGCCTGAAACCCGGCAAGTACCAGCCACGCACCCACATGGACCAGGATTCACTGCTCGAACTGGCCGCCTCGATCAAGGCCCAGGGCGTCATGCAACCGATCCTGGTCCGCGCCGTCGACAGCACGCCGGGCGCCGAACGCTACGAAATCGTCGCCGGCGAACGTCGCTGGCGCGCCTCGCAACTGGCCGGTCTGGCCGAAGTCCCGGTGCTGGTGCGCAGCATCCCCGACGAACAGGCGCTGGCCATGGCGCTGATCGAAAACATCCAGCGCGAAAACCTCAATCCGCTCGAAGAAGCCCAGGGCCTGCAGCGCCTGATCGACGAATTCGGCCTGACCCACCAGCAGGCGGCCGACGCTGTCGGCCGCTCCCGCCCGGCCGCCTCGAATCTGCTTCGCCTGCTGCAACTGACCACCGCCGTTCAGGACCTCCTGATGTCCGGCCAGCTCGACATGGGCCACGCCCGCGCCCTGCTGCCGCTGACCGGCGCCCAACAGGTCGCCGTCGCCCAGCGCATCGTCCAGAAAGGCCTTTCCGTCCGTGAAGCCGAACAGCTCGTCCAGCAGATCGTCAATCCGCCGAAAAAAGCGACCGACAAGCCGGTCGATCGCGACCTGCTCCGCCTCGAAGAAGATCTGGCCGACGGACTGGGCGCCAACGTCCAGATTCGCACCAATCGGAAGGGCGCCGGCAAAGTCACCATCGAATTCAACAGTTTGGAACAACTCGATGGACTGATCAGCCGATTCAAATCGTAACCGATTACACATGTCATAACTCATTGTCTGCGCGGGAAAACCCTTAATTTGTGCGCTGCAGAAATTGACTCTTTTATAAGACTTGGTTACACTTGAACGGTTTTTGATCGGAGCACGTCTTGCATCCGCAGGTAAGCTGGATTCTCAGTCGCCAGGCGGCATTGACAATCGTTCTGGCACTTTTTGCCTGGGTGATGTTCAGTGTCAATGCAGCGCTCTCGGTCGTGATCGGGGGATCAATCGGGGTCATCGCCAACCTTGGCTACGTGCTGAGGGCCATGCGGATGAACGTCGGAATTGACCCGGTAAAAGCTTACCGGGCGCAGGCGGCGGGTGAGGGGTTCAAGTTTCTGCTCACACTTGCCGGTTTCGCCCTTGTGTTTTTGAAGTTCAAGGAAGTGGCTGTATTTCCGCTCTTCCTTGGTTACGCATCAACATTGGTCATCTTCTGGATGGCACTCTTGAAGCAACGCTAGGTCTGGAGAAATCATGAGCGCTGAAGGCGGTACCGCAGGTTACATTCAACACCACCTCACCAATCTCGCTGTCTGTGCAGACAGCGCCAAGGTCGATGGTGTGTGCCAAGGTTTCTGGACTTTCCACCTCGACACCCTGCTGGTCTCCGGCATTCTGGGTCTGGTGGTCTTCGGCCTGATGGCCATGTTGGCCAGCAAGGCCACCGCAGGCGTTCCGTCCGGCGGCCAGAACTTCGTCGAAATGGTCGTCGGCCTCGTCGACCAACAAGTGCGCGACACCTTCCACGGCCGCAGCGCCCTGGTCACCCCGCTCGCCATCACCATCTTCGTCTGGGTGTTCGTCATGAACGCCATGGACTTGATTCCGGTCGATTTCCTGCCGGTCGCCCTGCAGGCTGCCACCGGCAATCATCACCTGCCCTTCAAGTTTGTGCCGACCACCGACCCCAATCTGACCTTCGCAATGTCGTTGACCGTGTTCGCCATCTCGATTTTCATGGGCCTGAAGGTCAAGGGTTTCGGCCACTTCATGCATGAAGTTTTTGCCGTCCCGTTCGGCATCAAGCTGGCGCCGATCAACTTCCTGTTCCGTGTTGTTGAAGAAATCGCTCGCCCGATCTCGCTGTCCCTGCGACTCTTTGGCAACATGTACGCTGGCGAAATGGTCTTCATCCTGATCGCCCTGCTCGGTCTGTATCAGCTCCCGCTAGCCCTGCCCTGGGAACTGTTCCACATCCTGATCATTACCCTGCAAGCCTTCGTGTTCATGATGCTGACCATCGTGTACATGTCGATGGCCGCAGAGTCGCACTAAGTCGTAACACCTGTTTTCTTGTAGTTTTTAACTTTAACCCCGTAACAAACCTACCCTACTGAGGAGTAAACATGGAACTCGCCACCGTTCTCTCCAACACCGCTATTGCTGTGGCCATCCTGATCGGCGCCGGCGCTCTCGGTACCGCTATCGGCTTCGGTATTCTCGGCGGCCGTTTCCTGGAAGGTGCTGCCCGTCAGCCGGAAATGATCCCCACGCTGCAAGTCAAGATGTTCATCGTTGCCGGTCTGCTCGACGCCGTGACCATGATCGGTGTTGGTATCGCTCTGTTCCTGCTCTTCGCAAATCCGTTCCTGGCTCTGCTGAAGTAATAACCCGCGCCCCTGAAACCCTTATCACCAGGAGGTTAGCGTGAATATCAACGCTACA
>CAIXSK010000380.1 GCA_903922075.1 uncultured beta proteobacterium
GATTGGCCTTCAGTTACAATCAACGGATTATTTATTCCAAAAACAGGCCATGATTACTGGATCCATTGTCGCCATCGTTACGCCCATGCACGAGGATGGCAGTCTCGATTTGAATTCCCTGCGCAGCCTGGTCGACTTCCATGTGCGCGAAGGCACGGACGCCATCGTGGTCGTCGGGACGACCGGCGAATCGCCGACGGTCAATGTCGAGGAACATTGTGAACTGATCAAGGTCACGGTCGACCATGCCGCCGGCCGTATTCCCGTCATTGCCGGGACGGGCGCCAATTCGACGGCCGAAGCCATCGAATTGACCGAATTCGCCAAGAAGGCCGGCGCCGACATGGCCCTGTCGGTCGTTCCGTACTACAACAAGCCGACCCAAGAAGGCCTCTATCGCCACTTCAAGGCGATTGCCGAAGCCGTCGAACTGCCGGTGCTGCTTTACAACGTGCCGGGCCGCACGGTCGCCGACATGGCCAACGACACCATCCTGCGTCTGGCCGAAGTGCCGGGCATCGTCGGCGTCAAGGACGCAACCGGCAACTTCGATCGCGCCTGCGATCTGATCGCCCGCGCGCCGAAGGATTTTGCCCTGTACAGCGGCGATGACATGAGCTGCGTGTCGACCATCATGATGGGTTTCCACGGCAACATCTCGGTCACCGCCAACGTTGCGCCGCGTCTGATGCACGAAATGTGCGTCGCGGCTGCCACTGGCAATGTCGCCCGCGCCCGTGAAATCCAGTTCAAGTTGCTCGGCCTGCACCGCGACCTGTTCTGCGAAGCCAACCCGATTCCGGTCAAGTGGGCGGTGCACAAGATGGGCCTGATGCCCAATGGCATCCGCCTGCCGCTGACCACCTTGTCCGAAGCCAACCTGGCCCGTGTGCTTGCCGCCATGCGCCAGGCTGGCGCGATCGCCTGACGGAGAAACGCAACATGAATCGTCGGCTTTCCGGCCTCACTCTTTCCCTGCTCGCGGTTGCGCTGGCCGGGTGCAGCATGCTCCCTGATTCACGCAAGATTGAATACAAGTCGGCTGGCAAGGCGCCGACGCTGGAAGTGCCACCCGACCTGTCGCAAGTTACCCGGGATGATCGTTATCTGGTTCCTGATGCCGCAGGCAAGGGTAGCGCCACCTACTCGGCCTACAGCGCAGACCGGACGCCGGCTGCCCAGGCCCAGAACACGACGGTCCTGCCGCAGGTCGACAAGGTGCGCGTCGAGCGCTCCGGCAACCAGCGCTGGCTGGTCGTGTCCGCGCCTGCCGACAAGCTGTGGGATACGGTCAAGGATTTCTGGCAGGAAACCGGCTTCATTATCGCTATCGAACGTCCAGAAGCCGGCGTGATGGAGACCGACTGGGCCGAAAATCGCGCCAAGCTTGGCAACGACATTATTCGCAGTACGCTCGGTCGCTTGCTCGACTCGCTGTATTCGACCGGCGAGCGAGACAAGTTCCGGACCCGTTTCGAACCGGGGGCAGCCCCGGGAACGACCGATGTGTTCATCAGCCATCGCGCCATGGAAGAGGTTTACACCTCGGCCGCCAAGGATGAAACACGCTGGCAACCGAGGCCGGCCGATCCCGAACTGGAAGCGGAAATGCTGCGCCGCCTGATGGTTCGTTTTGGTTCGGAAGAAAAGCGGGCCGAGGCTTCTTTGGCTACCGCCAAGGCCGAGCCCCGTGCGAAGCTGGCCAAATCCGACGATGGTGCTGGTACCCTGGAGGTTCATGAGCGTTTCGACCGCGCCTGGCGTCGTGTCGGCCTAGCGCTTGATCGCGTCGGGTTCACCGTCGAGGACCGCGATCGTACTCGCGGCCTGTACTTTGTCCGCTATGTCGATCCGGAAGCAGATAACGCCAAGAAGGACGATGGCTGGCTATCCAAACTGGCCTTCTGGAAGGGTTCCGAGCCGCCGGCCAGTTCCAAGGTGCAATACAGGATTCATGTCAGCGATGCCGGGCAGCAGAGTGTTGTTCAGGTGCTGTCGAACGAAGGCGGTACCGACAAGTCGGAAACCTCGAAAAAGATTCTGGCGCTGCTGCTTCAACAGTTGCAATGACATCGAATTCGGTCGTTTGAATCAAGGCCCCATTAAAAAACCTCGGTTAGCCGAGGTTTTTTAATGGGTGTTGCAAAAAAATGGCAATAAAAAACGGGGCCGAAGCCCCGTTTTTATTGGTGCAAAAGAATTACTTCTTTTCTTCAGCAGCCGGAGCGGCAGCCGGGGCAGCAGCTTCAGCCGGCTTGGCAGCGTCAGCAGCCGGAGCAGCAGCCGGGGCAGCAGCTTCAGCCGGCTTGGCTTCAGCAGGAGCGGCGGCCGGAGCCGGGGCAGCAGCCGGAGCCGGAGCGGCCGGAGCAGCAGCTTCTTCCTTCTTGCCGCAAGCGGTCAGGGCAACAGCGAGGAGAGCAGCAACGAGGATAGACTTATTCATGGAGTTTCCTTATCGATAAGAGCCAACAAAATTCAAATTTATCGGAGATCAGGAGCTACCCGATCAGCCTGCAATTATATCAATAATTTCCCGGTGTTGGTGCCAATTGCTGCATTGCGGAATGGCAGATGACTATCAAAGTCCAAGCGTGCTCGTGGTCAGCCCTTCGCCGCCTTCCGACCATATTTCGCGAAAGCGGATCAGGTAGGGGCGGAGTTCGTCGGCTTCATCGACCAGCAGTTTGCTGCGGGGCAGATCGCGTTCAAAACGGATCAATGCGTGCTTGTCGTCCACGATAACCATGCTGTCCCGCAAATGTGCCAGTTGAGCGGGGGTCTCCTGGGTTTTTGCGAGGTGGCAGTAGGTGCTCAGAAGCTGTTGAAATTTTGGGTGCTGCTGTCGAATTGGGGTCGCGTTGCGCACCGCGATTCTGAGAGCGTCTTCATGGCCAGTCTGCAGGATGCGCTTGATGGAGACCAGGCGATTTGTCGATTCGAGGTTCAGAGCAGTCAGGTCTTCGTCATAAATGCAGATGGTCTGGCAGGCAATGGCCAGCAGACGGTCCACTGCCGTCTGGTAGTCCGTCCATGAAGTGATCAGTTCACGAGCCATGGTGTTTAGTGTAACCGATTGATAGAATTCGCGCTTTTTCGGAGTTGATCGTGCCGATCGGGATTGTCGAATCGCTGGACCACGAGGCGCGCGGGATTGTCCGCCAGGACGGCAAGGCTATTTTTGTTGACGGTGCCCTACCCAATGAAACGGTCGACTACGCCAGTTTTCGGCGAAAGCCGAACTACGAACTGGCTCATCTGGTCCGCGTACTAAAGCCGTCGAATGCACGCGTCGAACCGCCTTGTCCCCATTTCGGCATCTGTGGCGGATGTGCAATGCAGCACATGGACCCGTCGGCTCAACTGGCAACCAAGCAGCGCGTCCTTGAGGACAGTCTCTGGCATATTGGCCGCGTTCGCCCGGACACCATTCTGCCTCCAATACAAGGAGAGGCTTGGGGGTATCGTCACCGGGCGCGTTTGGCAGTGCACAAGATCGCCAAGAAAGATCGCGTACTGATCGGTTTTCATGAAAAGCGCAGTAGCTATATTGCCGACATGCAAACCTGCGCAATCCTTCCGTCGCACCTTTCTGCGCTGTTGTTGCCGATGCGGGATCTGGTTGCTGCCTTGTCAATAGCTGAGCGTTTGCCGCAAATCGAGGTATCGGTCGGCGAGCATTGCACTGCCCTCCTGTTGCGCATTCTGGCGCCGTTGAGCGTAGCGGATGAGAAGTTGCTGCGAGCTTTCGCCGATCGCCACAATGTGGTGATCTATTTGCAGCCGAAGGGGCCGGATACGGCTTACCGCTTTTACCCGGTTCCCGGTCCGCGGCTCTCCTATACTTTGCCGGAGTTCGCACTGGAGCTGGACTTCAGGCCGACTGACTTTACCCAGGTCAATCACGCCGTTAATCGTGTCTTGGTACGCCGAGCCTTGCGTCTATTGGACCCGCAGCCCGGTGAGCGCATTGCGGACATGTTCTGCGGGCTTGGGAACTTTACGCTGCCGATTGCCCGTTCCGGGGCAAGGGTAGTCGGTGTGGAGGGTAGCCCGGGCTTGGTTCGGCGTGGTCGGGAAAGTGCCGAAATCAACGGGCTGGCCAGCCAAGTGGATTTTTCCGTGGCCAACCTGTTTGAATGCACCGAGGCATCACTGAAGGCGCTTGGGCGCTTCGACAGGATGCTGATTGACCCGCCTCGCGAGGGTGCAGTCGAACTGGTAAGAGCACTGACGGGGGAGATGCCGAGACGAGTTGTTTATGTGTCTTGCAATCCTGCGACACTGGCCCGCGACGCCGCGGTGTTGGTTGGTGTCAAAGGCTATCGGTTTGTTTCTGCGGGTGCGGTCAACATGTTTCCTCAGACTGCGCATGTCGAGTCTATCGCGGTATTTGAGCGCATCTAGCGACGGGTCGGAGTGAACAAAAAAGGCGGCCACGCAGGGCCGCCCAGTTTCGTTGCTCAGGCTTGCTTTAATCGCGTTCGCCGGTGAAGGCCATGATTAGCTGCAGCAGGCTGACGAAGACATTGTAGATGTCCAAGTAAACCGCGAGGGTGGCGCTGACGTAATTGGTCTCGCCGCCTTGAACGATACGACTGATGTCGTACAGGATGTAGGCCGAGAAGATGCCGACCACTGCAACGGCGATGGTTAGCGAGAGCGCTGGAATTTGAAAGAAGATATTGGCGACGGTGGCCAGCAGAACGACGATCATCCCAACAAACAGGAACTTACCCATGCCGGTGAAGTCACGCTTGCTGACAGCGGCCACGCTCGACAGCGTGAAAAAGATGGCGCCCGTGCCCCCAGCCGCAAGGGCGATCATCGAGCCGCCATTCGAGAAGCCAAGGGCAACCTGCAGAATGCGCGAAAGCATCAAGCCCATGAAAAAGGTGAACCCGAGCAGAAGGGCGACACCAAGGCCACTGTCCTTGTTCTTTTCAATACCCCACATGAAACCCCAGGCTATGCCGAGGAATAGCATAAATGCCATAAAGGGACTGCCGGCGAGGAAGCTGAATCCCATCTGGATACCGACCAGTGCACCGAGAACCGTCGGCACCATGGACAGACCGAGCAGCATGTAGGTATTGCGCAAAACCCGGTTTCGCTGAATGGCAAGTCCGGAAGCATTCTGATTGGCAATCTCGAAATTGGTGTTCATGCAGGAAGTATCCTTCAGTTGATTCGACAATTGTTAAGACTAACGGAGCATGCGAGAAGTTTCAATGGTGCGGATGCAGCTTTCCAAACGGCTGCGAGCCTGATGCCCTATGTTATGATGCGCGCCTCTTCCATGGGTCTGTGGCAGAGCGGTTGAATGCACCGGTCTTGAAAACCGGCGTGGGGAAACCCATCGTGAGTTCGAATCTCACCGGACCCGCCAGAATTTCGGAAATCGAGAAACAGCCCGGCCTCGTCGGGTTTTACTATCGTGTTGGCAGCTCCTGGGCCCGTCAGGGATGGGTAGCGAAACATCGGGAGGCGGAACAGTCTCTCTTCAGAGATCCAGGAAGTCGCCGACTTCTTGCGAGCGCGCCATGGTGTCGGCGTAGCCCAGATCAATCAGGGCTCGTGTGTAGGGCTTCTCAAACAGCAAATAGCTGGTCAGCGTGCCGTTGCGGCGGTTCATGCCGCCGATTCCGCCGAGCATCATTTTCATGGCCCAGGGCAGGGATTTGGCATTCTCTGCAGCGATGCGCTCGAGCCGTTCGGAGGGGGAAATTATCAACGTACGGATCGGGCGTAGCGGGATGTCGGCGTTGTCGCGGATGTCTGGTGGAATGACCGAGAGCGTCCGGTTGATGCGTTGCATGCGTTCGATGTCGACGGCCAGACTGTCGAGGAAGATGCTCGACAAGGCATGACCGGCGATCTGGGCGAGCGAGGGGTGGCCGTCTACGCGTCGCCGTTCCTGATGTTCGTTTTTCCGCCCGGCACCGACGATCAGCACGCGCTCGGCACCCAGGTGAATGGCCGGGGAAATTGGTGCCAGTTGGCGCATTGATCCATCGCCGAAATACTCGCGGTGGATCTTGGTTGCCGGAAAGATGAAGGGTATGGCGCTGGAGGCGAGCAGGTGGTCGACGCTGATTTCGGAGCGGATACCGATGCGCTGGACACGGCGCCACGGTTGCGCACTGGCGTGACCCTGGAAGAAATTGATGTTATCGCCAGATTCGTAGCCGGAGGCGGAAACGCTCAGTGCATGCAGGGCGCCTTTGGCGATTGACCGTTCGATACCGCGGAAATCGAGGTGGCGGGTCAGCAATTCGCGCAGTGGGGCGTTGTCAAGCAGTGAACGTGGTGGATTGCGGATCAGCCAGCCCATGGTCAGGGTGGTCAGCCAGTGCGCCCCGGAGATGCCTATGCCGAGCGGATCGGCACGGTAGATGTCGCCGGCGTGCATGTTGCGCCAGAAACTGGCGAGGACCGAAACGGCCTTGCCGAAATTGTCGGCCAGGCAGGCGATGCTGGTGGCGTTGATGGCGCCAGCTGAGGTGCCACAGAGTATGGGGAAGGGGTTTTGCCGGCGGTTGTTGGAGAGTTTGGCGACAGCGAGCAGGACCCCGACCTGATAGGCTGCCCGGGCGCCGCCGCCGGTGAGGACGAGGGCTGTGTTCGGTATCTGGCGCGTTGGCTGGCTCATACCGTTCCGGTGCTCAATTGGTGGGTGGACGGCGCTGTGTTGTCGGCGGTCTTGTTTTCCATCTCCCTCTCCTCAAGGCTCGGGGCGCACCCCTGCCGTACGCGTGCAGTATAGGGGGAGACGTGGGCCGGCTCAATCCAGCCGGGTGCGTATGGCGTCGGCCCAGCAGTTGGGGGTCTCGTACAGCCTGACCTGTTCAAGGCGCAGGTGGTTGCCGTAAGTGTCGCGGTAGACCGCATCGAGTCGCTCGAAGGCAATGCGGGCGAGATTTTCGGCAGTCGGGACGCGATCGAGGATGACCGTTTTGTGGCCGGGCAGCGAGGCGAGGAACTCCACAATGGCGCTGTCGCCGGCGAAGGCCAGGAAGGCATGGTCCCATTGCTTGACCAGATGAGTGTTGGCAAGTTCCTTGACCTGCGAGAAATCCATGACCATGCCGTTGGCGGCATCGCCGGCCTTGTCGATGACGCTGCCCGAGAGGGTGATTTCGATGGCGTAGCGGTGCCCGTGCAAATGACGGCACTGGCTTTTGTGGTCCGGGATGCGGTGCCCGGCATCGAATTCGAGACGGCGGGTAATCAACATGGGCGATTTGCTCGACAAGGCGGTCGCGGATTATACAATGCGCCATGCTTACCACCGATGATCACCGCCGGGACAGTGCCGGTTTGCTCTACGTTTATCCCGTTGTGTCGCGGCGTGCCGGCGGGGTGTCGATCGGCATCAATCTCAATCCCAACAATGCCTGCAATTGGGCCTGTGTTTATTGCCAGGTCGAAAACCTGACGCGCGGTGGCCCGCCGCCGATTGATCTGGATCGACTGGAACGCGAGCTTGAGTTCTTCCTGAGTGATGTGTTGACAGGTGATTTCATGCAGCGCGAGGTGCCTCCCGAGGCACGTCGGCTGATGGATGTGGCGTTTTCCGGTAACGGCGAACCGACCACCGCGCCGGAGTTTGCCGATGCAATGCTCCGCATTGGCAGGGTGCTGGAGCGCTTTGGTCAGAAGGGCCAACTGGTCGTGCGCCTGATCACGAACGGTAGTTTGCTGCATCGTCCAGAGGTACAGCGGGGGATACGGCATCTCGCCGAACTCGGTGGCGAGGTCTGGTTCAAGCTCGACCGGGCTGTGCCCGACGAAATGACCGAGATCAACGGGGTGCCGGGGTTGCCGGACAAGGTGGCGAAAAATCTGGCCTTGTGCGCCTCGTTGGCGCCGACCTGGGTCCAGACCTGCTGGTTTGCGCTGGATGGCTCTGCGCCATCGGTGGCGTCGCGAATGGCCTATTGCGATTTGCTACGGCCGCTGGTCGGAAAACTGGCAGGCGTGCATCTCTATGGTCTGGCTCGCCCTTCTCTGCAAGCGGCAGCGCCTCGCCTTAGCGCCTTGGTTGTTGAGGATTTGTCAGATTTTGCAATGTTGATAGAAAATGAAACGGGCATTCGGGTGCTTGTTTCCCCGTAATGCCCGTTTTGCTACGGCTGATGCCCCCGTGAGGGCAAAAATCAGGCCGCTTTTTTTGCGTGGCTGCGAGCCGACTTCTTCAGGGACTTGAACAGCTCCGGTTCCTGCGATTTGAGGTACTCGATCACTTCCCAGTCATCACGCTTGATGCTCTTGATATCGACCTGTTCAACATGCACCAGGCGGAGCAGTTCACGCACCGGCTTCGGCATGTTGCGACCGCTTTCATAGCGGGAACCACCGCTTTGGGTAACACCCAGGGTGGACCAGAATTGTTGCTGGTTGAGGCCGAGTTTGCGACGGATTTCACGGGCGTCGATTTTTTCGATGGTCTTGACGGTAGTCATCATCCATTCTCCATACGCTAGTGTAATGGGCTTACCCAAGCATCCTAGCGATATATGACTTAGGTAATATTACGAAGTGTATATATGAATATGACGTTTTGCAAGTGTCAATTTCGTAAAATTTAATAAATACGGTGATATGGTTGTCCGGCCAGCATTTCTCTTCCCCAATTTGACAACGTACTTAAGCGAGGGTGCCTTTATCCTTTCAGAATCATTTCGGATGCACTAAGATCATTCGCATCAACCAACAGCTTCTCGGGAGAGCACCATGCAGGTCAGGGAAATTCTCAGGGTCAAGGGGGCGACGCTTTACACGGTGACGCCGCAGCAGTCACTGGCTTTCGCGGTCGAAACCATGGCCGATCTCGATGTCGGTTCGCTGGTGGTCATGGATGCTAGCAAGATGGCCGGCATGCTGACTTTTCGCGAAGTCCTCAAGGCGCTGAAGGGTGGCGTCTCCGCCCAAAGCGAACTCAAGGTCGGCGACGTGATGGTCAGGGATCCGGTGACGGCGTATTCCGAGATGGAAGCCAACGACCTGCGCCGCCTGATGATCGACAAGCATTGTCGTTACCTGCCGGTGGTCGATGAGGGCACGCTGATGGGCGTGATTTCATTCCTTGACGTGGCCAAGGCGGTTTTGGAAGAGCAGAGCTTCGAGAACAAGATGCTCAAAAGCTATATCAAGAACTGGCCTGGCGACGCGCCGTCCGCCTGAGCGCTTGCACTCAAAGCTAAAAAGGGCGATTTTTATCGCCCTTTTTGTTTGTCCCGGTCGAATGCTCGGTTTTTATCCTTCGTGCTTGCGCAGCTTCGTGGCACTGGGGATGTGGATCTTGCGGCCCTCGACGACGATCAGGCCGAGTTCGGTCAGTTCGTGCAGGATGCGCGAGAAATGTTCCTGGGTCAGGTTCAGGCGCGAGGCGATGACGCCCTTGTTGGTCGGCAGGGTGACTGCGACATTGATGCCTTCGTGGTCGGCTTCCGGGAGTTCGCGCAGCAGGTAACCGATGATGCGTTGCTTGCCGGAGTGCAGCGAGTAGGATTCGACGTCGTTCATCAGTTGATGCAGGCGCATGGCCATGCCGGCAAGCATCTTGCGGCACAGGTTGTGGTCGCGCTGCAGTTCCTCAAAGACTGCGGCTTTGGAGATGTGCAGCAACAGCGAGTCGGTCAGCGCCTGGGCGAAGACGATGTACGGTTTTTCCATGAACATCACGGCTTCGCCGAAACTCTGTCCCTGGCTGATGATCTCGACGACCTTCTCGCTGCCCTGCGAAGAGGTGAAGGCCAACTTGATCTGTCCGTAGACCAGCAGGTGGAAGCCGTTGCAGGGGTCGCCCTTGTGAAAGAGGATTTCGCCCTTGCTGGCATGGATCTCACGCGTTCCCTTGGCAATCCGGGTGATTTCCTCCGGAGCCAAACCATTGAACAGCGGGATGTGGGTCAGGAGCGCTTCGATGTTGATCGGGTGATTACCTTGCATGGTCCGTGGTGCCTGAACGAAGTGCGCCGATGTTGGCACTCGCCTAGTTCTTTGGCAATACCCTTTCGTGATTATTCAATGGCGCGTTAGTTGTACGTAGAGGAGGGGTAGGCGACTTGGCAGTTCCTCCGGTTTGCGGATCACGCAGAAGCCGGCCGGGCCGAAAAGGTAGGGCAGGTAGGCACCCGCTTCGCGGTCGATGGTCACGCAGAATGGCGTCAGGCCCATGCGCCGCGCTTCATGGACGGCCATCCGGGTGTCTTCGACGCCGTAGCGCGAATCATAGACGTCCAGATCGTTCGGCTTGCCGTCGGTAATGATCAGCAACAGCCGCCGACTGGCCGGCTGCTCGGCAAGGATGGCCGCCGACTGGCGGATGGCTGCCCCCATCCGGGTGTAGTAGCCCGGCTTGATGGCCAGGATGCGGCCGCGGACGGCGGCATCGTATTTGCCCGAAAAATCCTTGAGCAAATGGAAGCGGATGTTCTGGCGGCGCAGCGAGGAGAAGCCGTAGATGCCGAAGCGGTCGCCGGTGGCGGTCAGGGCTTCGGAAAAGAGCAGCAGCGAGTCGCGAATGACGTCGATGATGCGGTGCGAATCGGAAATCGGCGCGTCGGTGGACATCGACAGGTCGGCCAGCAGCAGGCAGGCCAGATCGCGCTCGCAGCGCGCCTGGGCTAGATAGCCGCCGGTCTCCGGCGTGTGGCCGGAGGCGCGATCGGCATGGTTGCGCACGCAGGAATCGATGTCGAGTTCGGGACCGTCCGGTTGGGCTTTCAGCCAGCGCCGCTGCGGAGCGAGGGCAGCGAACTGGCCGCGCAGCTTCTTGGCGGTGGCGGCCAACTCGGGGGGCAGGCCGGCCTGCCCGGCATCGTGGGCGATCATCGGCTGGAGCAGGCAATGCCGTTCCTGCATCGCCGCCTTGCGGTAATCCCATTCGGGCAGGGCGATGCCGGGGCCGATCGGCGTGTCGTCCTCGGCCGCCGAGGGCAGGTCGAGGTCGAACTTGACGCGCGATTTGGCCGTTTCGCCATCGCGGATCAGCGACAGTTTGTCGAGATCCTTGGCCGCGTCGCGGGCGTTGGGGTCTTCATCCTCGTCGAAGGCGCGATTGACGCGGACGTATTCCGCCCAGGTCGGCAGGCTTTCGGCGCGGAACATGGCGAGCATCGGATTCTTGTTGTCCGGCGTCTCGACCTGCTCGGCCTTGTGGGCTTCCTTGGCCGCCTCGGCGCTGCCGCTGCCCTCCGGCGGCTGCTGTTCGCCGGGATCGGCGACCCGGCTGGCTTGCGGGGCTTCGCTGCCGATCAGCCAGAGCAGTACCGGCTGCGGCGGGCGGGATTTTTTCGCGTGCAGCGGCGGCAGGCCGTCGACGGTCGCCGGATAGCGCAAGGCCTGGCGAATGGCGTTTTCCTGCGCGGCCTCGTCCGGCGCCAGCTGTTCCGGGGCGATGCGCCCGGCGATATGGGCTTCGACCAGGCGCTCGTAACGCGGGCGAAGACCGGGGTAGCGCTCCAGCGCCGCCTGGCTGGCGAGCTGGTTGCGCCGGAACCAGGCTTGTCCGGGCGCGACGTCGCAGGCCGCCTGCGCGGCCAGCCAGAGATAGAGGTCGCGGTTCAAGGCTTTGTCGGGGAAGGCGGCGATTTCCGGTGGCAGGCGCAGGGTTTCATCATCGCGCCGGGCTTGCGCCACGCGCTCGCCGCTGCCGGCCAGCCGCTGCAGCCAGCGCCGATGCGCACCATGTGTTTCGGCGGTGGCCGCCGCCACTTTCAATCCGGCATCGCCGCCGAAGGCGCGGAACAGGATGCCCGCCGTCTTCTCGACTTCGGCGAGCTTGACCGCTGCTTGCGGGTGATGCGCCCCGGCCGCCTTGGTGACCCAGTTGTGCCAGAGTTTGCCGATGAATTCTTCCATGGATCAGATTTTCCCACCGGCGTCTTCGTCGGTATTTGATAAGGCTGAAAAGCCGGCTTCGTTGCGCCTGGCCGCATCGTTGCTGACCCAGCGCAGCAACTGACCCTTCGGGTTGTCCCGGTTGACGGTGCCACAGGCCGAGATGCACTGGCCGCATTGGGTACAGGCGAACATCCAGCGCTTGACGTTGCGCGGTTTGAGGCGCATCGGGCAGACGGCGTCGCAGGCGCTGCCGTGCCCCTGCAGGCAGTCGGCGCAATCGGTCAGGCGCTTGCGGTCGAAGCCGACGACCATGGCCTTCTTGTTGGTCATCCAGGCGAAGCTCTGGAAGATGCCGATGGCGCAGCCATAGCGACAGAACAAATGGCGGGCGAAGAGGAATTCCAGCGTCAGTACGGTGGTTGCAGCGACCAGGAAGATGACTTCGCCGCGGTACAGGCTGAACGTGAACAACCCGTGGTAAACCTGAAACGGCGGCATCAGGTAGGTCAGGCCGACGAGCGCCCAGGCGAAGGCAAAGGCGATGGCGGCCGGGACGACGGCCAGCCAGTAGCGCGGGTTGCGCGGCGCCGGGGTGCCGTCGGGTTCCCAGGGCGGGGTTTGCTTCTTGTCCCAGACCGAGTGCTTGCCGGTGGCGAACAGCATCAGCCGGTTGATCGTCTCGACTACCGAGAAGTGTGGGCACAGCCAGCCGCAATAGAGCCGACCCCATTTCCAGGCGACGCCGATGATCAGCGCGCCGGCGCCGAGTATGGGCAGGAAGAGGTAGAGGATGATGTTGATCGCCGCCGTCTGCGGGTCGCCGGTGCCGGCGATCAGTTCGTCGATGCCGAGGTGCCAGGGA
>CAIXSK010000381.1 GCA_903922075.1 uncultured beta proteobacterium
CAGTTTTTCAGCGAAGTGCTGAAAATGGTGCCCAGGAAGGGACTCGAACCCCCACACCTTTCGGCGCCAGAACCTAAATCTGGTGCGTCTACCAATTTCGCCACCTGGGCAGGCGGGGCGAATTCTAGCACCGACTGAGCACCCATCTCCAGAGCCGAACACCAATGTCTGTCGATCATTACGAAAACTTTCCCGTCGCCTCGCTGCTCGTGCCGCCCAAACTGCGCCGGCCGATCGAGGTGATCTACCGCTTCGCCCGCAGCGCCGATGACATTGCCGACGAAGGTGACGCGACGCCGGACGAGCGCCTGGCCGGTCTGGCCGCCTACCAGGCCGAACTGGACCGCATCGCTGCCGGCGCGCCGCCGCAGACGCCGCTTTTCGTCGAACTGGCCGCCGTCATTGCCTCCCACGCCCTGCCCATCCAGCTTTTCCGCGACCTGCTCGACGCCTTTGCCCAGGATGTCGTCAAGAAGCGCTACGCCGACTACCCCGATTTGCTCGATTACTGCCGACGTTCGGCCAACCCGGTCGGCCGGTTGGTGCTGCATCTGTTCGGGCGCACCGAGTCGGAACACCTTGAGCAGTCGGACTGCATATGCTCCGCCTTGCAACTGATCAACTTCTGGCAAGACGTCGCCATCGACTGGCAAAAAGACCGGGTTTACATCCCACAGACCGATTTCCCGCATTTCAAGGTCGGCGAAGCCGACATCGCGCAAAGCCGCTGGTCGGCCAACTGGGCGGCGTTGATGGATTTCGAGATCGACCGGGCCACCACCCTAATGCAGCGTGGCGCCCCGCTGGTCCATGCCCTGCCCGGCCGGCTCGGCTGGGAAATCCGCCTGACCATCCAGGGCGGCCTGCGCATCCTCGAACGCATCCGCCAGGTGCGCGGCGACGTTTTTACCCGCCGGCCCAAGCTCGGCAAATGGGATTGGCTGGTTCTGGCCGGCCGATCCCTTAGAATGTAGCCCCATGAATCCCGACACCTACTGCCAGGAGAAGTGCGCCGCCAGCGGCTCCTCCTTCTATTACAGCTTCCTGTTCCTGCCCGTCGAGCGCCGGCGCGCCATCATGGCACTCTACGCCTTCTGCCGCGAGGTCGACGATGTCGTGGACGAATGCCACGACGTATCGATCGCCTCGACCAAGCTCGCCTGGTGGCGCCAGGAAATCGAGCGCGTCGCCGACGGCCAGCCGCAGCACCCGGTTGGCTTGGCCCTGAAGGGACTGACCAAGAGCATCAACCTGCCCAAGGAACAGCTGCTGGAAATCATCGATGGCATGGAAATGGACCTCGTCCAGTCACGCTATCTCGACTTCAAGGGCCTGTCGCTCTACTGCTACCGCGTCGCCAGCGTCGTCGGCCTGCTCGCCGCCGAGATCTTCGGCTACCAGGACCGCCAGACCCAGAAATACGCCCACGACCTGGGGATGGCCTTCCAGCTCACCAACATCATCCGCGACATCGGCGAAGACGCCCGGCGCGGCCGCATCTACATCCCGATGGATGAATTGAAGCAGTTCAACGTGCCAGCCGCCGACATCCTGAACGCAAAGTATTCCGACAACTTCGCGACGCTGATGCAGTTCCAGTACGAGCGCGCCGAAAAATACTACGAGCAGGCCTTCGCCCAGTTGCCGGCCGTGGACCGCAAGAGCCAGCGCCCTGGCCTGATCATGGCGGCGATCTATCGCACCCTGCTTGATGAGATCAAGCGCGAGAACTTCCAGGTCCTGCACCAGCGCATTTCCCTGCCGCCGACACGCAAGCTGTGGCTGGCCGCCAAGACCTGGATCAAGGGCTGAGCGGATGCGCGTCGCCGTCATCGGTGGCGGCTGGGCGGGCATTGCCGCCACCGTCGAACTGACTGCGGCCGGCGTCGACACCACGTTGTTCGAGGCCGGGCGCGTACTCGGCGGCCGGGCGCGCAGCGTCAGCATCGATGGCCGCGATCTGGATAACGGCCAACACATCCTGCTCGGCGCCTATCGCGAGACGCTGGCGCTGATGCGCCGGGTCGGCGCCGACCCCGAGCAACTGTTCGACCGCCACCCGCTGCAGGTCATCGACAACGCCGGCTTCCGCCTCGCCCTGCCGAAACTGCCGGCGCCGCTCAATGTCGCCTGGGGTCTGCTGACCAGCCCTACGGTCGATTGGCGGGAAAAGGCAAAAACGGCCTGGTGGATGGAAGGCCTCAAGCGCCGCCGTTTCCAGCTGCCCCATGACACCACCGTCGCCCGCTGGCTGGACGCAGCCGGACAGACCGGCATTCTTCGTCGCCATCTATGGGGACCGCTCTGCCTGGCGGCGCTCAACACGTCGGCCGAATATGCTTCGGCGCAACTGTTCGCCAACGTGCTGCGCGACAGCCTGGGCAGCCCGCGCCGCGAAGACACCGACCTGCTGCTGCCGCGCGTCAACCTCGGAGAACTGCTACCCGAACCGGCCAGCCGCTGGCTGCACGCCCAGGGTGCCGAAATGCGCCTGGGCACTCGCGTGCTCAACATCCACCCGGACGCCGACGGCATCACGGTCGACGGCGAAGCATTCGCCGCCGCCATCCTCGCCTGCGCACCGCAGCACGCCGCCACCCTGTGGCCGGCCAGCGCCATCGCCTACGATTTCGAACCGATTACGACGGTGTACCTGCAATTTGGGCGACAAAACCAAACACCCTTCCCGCTAACCAATCTGCTCGGAAAATTCGGCCAGTGGGTGGTCGACCGCGGCAATGGCCTGCTCGCCTGCGTCCTCAGCGGCCACGGTGACTGGGAAAGCCTCGACGACAACGCGCTGGTCATGGCTCTGGAGAACGAACTGGCGGTGCCGGAAAAAGCCAGCTGGCGCAAGGTGATCCGCGAAAAGCGTGCCACTTTCTCGGCCCGCCCCGATTTGCCCCGCCCCGTTTGCAGGACGTCGAACCCCCGCCTCTTCCTGGCCGGCGACTACACCTGGGCTGACTACCCGGCCACGCTCGAAGGCGCCGTGCGCAGCGGCCGGCGTGCCGCGCAACTGGCGATAAAGCCTGCCTGGTAACAGCCGCAATACCGGCCGCGGCTTACCCTCCCTGCGCAGCCGCCTTTTCCCGTTCGATGCGTTCGGTCACATCCCGGGCGATCGCCACCGAACCGAGCGCCGTTCCTGCTGCATCGACCACGACAGCAAAACTCATTTCAACGTAGCGCTTGCTTCCCGTCTTGTGCTCGGCCCGGGTCAGGGTCGGACGGCCATGCAGCCGCGTCTTGCCGCTCGACATGGCTGCTTCGAAACCACGCCAGTGGGCGGCGCGCAAACGCTCCGGGATGATCAGGTCCAGGCTCTGCCCCAGCGCTTCATCAGCGCAATAGCCGAACATGGCCGTCGCCGCTGCATTCCATCGTTCAATCACCCCTTCACGATTGGAATAGATGACGGCCTCGGCGGTCTGTTCGACAATCAAGTCGCCCAGTGGGGCTACGGTTTGCTTGCCCATACTCGTCTCCAATTACTACCGGTCAAATCAGGCATTGCAGGGCCTGACCGGAATGAGTCCTTGCGGATTCACCAAAAGATCCGCCAGCGTATAGCCATCGAGCACCAGGAACAGCGCTTTGACGGCCTGGTCGAGGATCGCATTCAGGCAGCAGGCGCCTTGAATCCGGCACGTCGTACTGCCGGCCAGACACTCGACGAGGGCGAAATCGCTTTCGGTATGGCGGATAACATCACCGAGCCCAATATCCTTCGCCGCCAGCGCCAGCCGGATTCCCCCGCCCTTGCCACGAACCGTCTCGATAAAGCCGCCGCGGCCAAGCTGATGCACGACCTTCATCAAGTGGCTCTCGGAGATGCCGTGCCCGGCGGCGATCTCGGCAATCGTCGCCAGGCGGTCCGGCTGCGCCCCCAGGTACATCAGGACACGCAGACTGTAGTCAGAAAACGTACTCAAACGCATATGGGTTTATAAGATGTATTTAATATATTGCTTATAACCGGAGAGCTTGTTAGGATCAAGGGTCATTTCATTTATACCTTATGGCAAACGCCCTGCGCAATCGGTGCGGGCCGCCGTGATCGCCCCAATGTCCAAACCGTCCGCACCCAGAAAAATCATTGAAATCAAGCAAGTCACCGACCCGGACGCCAAGGTTTATCCGCGTTCGATCAGCGGCCCCTACACGCGCTGGCGCTGGATTTTCGTCTGGCTGACCCAAATCGTTTTCTACGGCCTGTGCTGGCTACCCTGGCACGGTCGGCAGGCGGTGTTGTTCGATATCGACAACCGCAAGTTCTATTTCTTCGATCTCGTGCTGTGGCCGCAGGACACGATTTATCTCGTCCTGCTGATGATTCTCGGGGCGCTCGCGCTGTTCCTGTTCACCGCCGTCGCCGGGCGACTGTGGTGCGGCTACGCGTGCCCGCAGACCGTGTACACGGAAATTTTTCTGTGGCTCGAGAAGGTCATCGAAGGCGAACGGCCACAGCGGATCAAGCTCGATGCGGCGCCCTGGTCGGCGCGCAAGTTGGCCATCAAGAGTGCGAAGCATGCGACCTGGGGGCTGTTCTCGCTGTGGACCGGGATTACCTTCGTCGGCTATTTCATGCCGATTCGCGAACTGATGCACGATCTGCTGACCTTGTCGCTCGGTGCCTGGTCGGCTTTCTGGATGATTTTCTACGCCTTCGCGACGTACGGGAATGCCGGTTTCCTGCGGGAGCAGATGTGCCGGCAGATTTGTCCTTACGCCCGCTTCCAGTTCGTGATGCTCGACCCGGACACGCTGATCATCGCCTACGACACGGTGCGCGGCGAGTCGCGCGGCACGCGGTCCAAGGGCGCCGATCCGCGTGCGCTCGGTCTCGGCGATTGCGTGGACTGCGGCATCTGCGTCCAGGTCTGCCCGACCGGGATCGACATCCGCAATGGCCTGCAGAACGAGTGTATCGGTTGCGCAGCCTGTATCGATGCCTGCGACCAGGTCATGGACAAGATGAACTATCCGCGTGGCCTGATCCGCTATTCGACCGAAAACGCGGTCAGCATGCGCTACACGCCGACCGAAATCCTGCGCCGCGCGGCGCGACCGCGGGTCATCATTTACACGGTGATCCTGACCCTGCTGACCGCCGCCACCGCCTGGTCGCTGGCCACCCGCATACCGCTCAAGGTCAATATCCTGAAAGACCGCAATGTGCTGTCGCGTGAGGCCGATGACGGCTCGATCGAGAATATCTATCGCCTGCAGATCATGAATACCGGCGATCAGTTGCG
>CAIXSK010000382.1 GCA_903922075.1 uncultured beta proteobacterium
CGACGCCGGCCTGACCGATATCCGCAAGGCCGATGCCACGCTGGCCGAGATGGAACGCGTCGGCCTGCCGCTGCTGGTGCACGGCGAAGTGACCGACCAAAAAATCGACCTGTTCGACCGCGAAAAAGTCTTCATCGACACTGTTCTGGCCCCGCTGACTCAGCGCTTCCCGAAGCTCAAGGTGGTCATGGAGCACATCACGACCAGGGATGCCGCCGAGTTCGTGGCGTCCGCGCCGGCCAATGTCGCGGCGACGATCACCGCCCACCACCTGCTCTACAACCGCAACGCCATCTTCCAGGGCGGCGTGCGGCCGCACTGGTACTGCCTGCCGGTCTTGAAGCGCGAGACGCACCGCGAGGCGCTGGTCGCCGCGGCGATCTCCGGCAATCCGAAGTTCTTCCTCGGCACCGATTCGGCGCCGCACGCCAAGGGCGCCAAGGAAGCCGCCTGCGGCTGCGCCGGCTGCTACACCGCCTACGCCGCCATCGAGCTCTACGCCGAAGCTTTCGAACAGGCCGGGGCGCTGGACAAGCTGGAAGCCTTTGCCAGCTTCCACGGCCCGGACTGGTACGGCCTGCCGCGCAACCGCGGCACGGTGACGCTGGCCAAGGAAAACTGGACGGTGCCGGCCGACTACCCGTACATCAGCACCGACACCATTGTTCCGCTGCGCGCCGGCGAAACGCTGTCCTGGAAAATGCGCTGAGGAAAACAACCATGCGTCTGCGCCACATCCTCCTCCCGCTGCTGGCAGCGCCCCTGCTGACCGCCTGCATCAACGACGGCGCGACCTATGAAATCGACAATACCCGCGAGCATGTGCTGTCGCTGATCCGCGAGCAGCCCTACCCGTGGGATGCCAAGGTCAATCTCTATCTGGTCGTTTCCCGGATGCCGGCCTGCATGCGCCGGCACAACCTGGGGGCGGGCACCGAGAAGACGCGCGTCGAGGTCTATCAGGTGCCGTCCGGCGCCTTCATCATCAAGGTCGGCAAGCGGATGTTCGCGACCGAGACGCAGACCTGCGAGAGCTTTGCCAAGATGGACGGCGAACCGCCGGAAGGCATGGGGCAATTGATGGGAACCTTCCGCGTCAAGAAGGGCGAACTGGTCTTCGTCAAGGAAGAAAAGGGCGACGCGTCGGCCGACGAATGAGTGCCGATGAGCTATACGCGGCGTCGCTCTTCGATCCGCTGCGCCACTGGCTGGAACGCCTGCCACCGCGGCCCGATGCGCGGGCGGTGGCCGAACTGGCCGCGCAGTTCCCGATTCATACCGAAAACGGTCAGCCGGTTCGCTTCGTGCCGCCGCGCCCGGATGGCCTGGTCTATGAGTGCCGGATCTGGGACAGCGGCGAGGTCGAAACCCGCCCGGACAACTGGCACGATTTCTTCAATGCGCTGGTCTGGCTGAGCTTTCCGCAGACCAAGATCGCCGTCAGCGCCGCCCACATGCGCGCCATGCAGGCGCCCGGCGCAGCACGCGGGACAACCCGCGACGCGCTGACCCATTTCGACGAATGCGGCATCGGCGTACTGTCCACGCAGCCCGAACTGCTCGACCTGCTGCGCGGTTTCCGCTGGAAGGAATTGTTCGTCGAGCGCCGTGAAGACGTGAAGCGCTGCATGCGCTTCGTCATCTTCGGTCACGCTACCTACGAGCAGTTGCTCAAACCGTTTCGCGGCCTGACCGCCAAGGCCATCCTCTGCGACATGCCCGAGGAATGGCTGGCGCTGGACGCCAGGGCACTGAATGCTACGGTCGATGGCATTATTTCGGCAAAATTGAAAAGCGGCCAATACGCCCGGCCACGCGACTTCCAACCCCTGCCCTTGCTCGGTATTCCCGGGGTGACGCTGGACAGCGAGGATCCGGCCTATTACGACGATACCTGGCAGTTCCGGCCAGGCCGGGGTGGCGCCAGGAACGGCGCTTAGTAGCGGCGCCGCTGCGGGGCCGACGGGGCGCCGCGCGTTTCGATGTGGCGGAAGGTGATGCGGCCCTTGCTCAGGTCGTAGGGCGACAGTTCGAGCGTGACCTTGTCGCCGAGCAGGATGCGGATGTGGTGTTTCTTCATCTTGCCGGCCGTGTAGGCGATCATCGTGTGACCGTTTTCGAGTTCGACGCGGAAACGACCGTCGGGGAGGACGTCATTCACGACGCCTTGCATTTCAAG
>CAIXSK010000383.1 GCA_903922075.1 uncultured beta proteobacterium
GCATGTCGCCGTCGACGTAGTACCAGCGGCCGTCTTCGCGGACGAAACGGCTCAGTTCGTGCAGGCGGTGGCCGCGGCCGGCGATGCGGTAGCGGGCGACGAATTCGACGGTCGCGTGGCAGTCGTCCTGCGCCGCATGGCGCTTGACCTCAAGGCCGAGCCATTTGCTGTCGTCGGCCGAGAGATCGAGTTCGCTGGGCCGCGTCGTAGGGTGCCAGGTGGCGAGCAGATATTCTTCCAGCTTCAGCCCATAGGCGCTGTAGCGCGAGCGCATTAGCGTCTCGGCACTGCCGGCCGGGGCTGCGCCGGCGTGCAGTGGGGCGCAGCAGGCGGCGTATTTTGCGCCGCTGCCGCAGGGGCAGGGATCGCCCGGTTTCATGCCTCCCACGGCGGCGTGCTGCCGCCGGCAGCCGGGGTGGCTGCTTCAGCCGCCTCGGCCTTTTCGCCACCCAACGCGGCGATCATTTGCGGCAGGAAGCGGGTCAGTTCGCCGGTCATCAGCGCGAAATCGGCGTCGAACTGTTCGTCGGCGTGTTCGGTATTCTTCTCGGCTTCTTCCTTCAACAGGTCGAGGAAGGCGAGGCGCTTGACTTCCAGCTTCTCGGTCAGCACGAAGGAAATCCGTTCGTCCCAGGTCAGCGCCAGGCGGGTCGGCAGTTTGCCGGCCGCGAGGTGGGCCTTGATTTCGCCGCCGACTTCGTCGCCGAGCGGGTGGCGAACGTAGCGGACGGCGGCTTTTTCCTCGCCGACCGACTTCAGTTCGCAGTCGCGGTCGATGGTAAAACCGGCCGGGGCGTCACCGCCGGCCAGCCAGTCGGCCATCGCCGATTGTGGCGAAAGCTCGGTGTGCAGCGGGGTGAGCGGGAATTCGTCGAGGCAGTGGCGCAGGTGTTCGATGACTTCCTCGGCCTTGCCCGGGCTGCCGGCGTCGACGATGAACCAGCCGTTTTGCGGGTCGATCCAGACGAAGCTGGTGCGCTTCTTGGTGAAGGCGCGCGGCATCAGCTCCTCGGTGACGCGCTCCTTCAGTTCGCGCAGCGCCTTGCGGCCCGGCGCGTAGCCTTGCTCGTCGGTCAGCTTGTCGGCGCGCTCGCGGACTTCGTCATTGACGACCGACGAGGGCAGCAGGCGCTGTTCGACGGCCAGCGCGATCAGCCACTGGCGGTTGCTGGCATAGACCAGCGCGCCATCCTTGCGCGGCGCGACCCAGCCGCGGCTGATCGGCTCATGGCTGGCGCAGCGGGCGAAGGTGCCGCGGGCGAGTTGTTCGTCGAGCTTGGCGAGGTCGATGTTCCACGGTGCCGGCAAACGGTAAATCTGGAGATTCTTGAACCACATGAAATGTATTCCTGACAGGCGCCGTTCAGCGCTTCTTGAAGATGATGTCCCAGACGCCGTGACCGAGGCGCAGGCCGCGGTTTTCGAATTTGGTCAGCGGCCGGTATTCCGGGCGCGGCGCGAAGCCGGCCAGGCCATTGGCGCTGTCGGCCTCGATTGCGGCGGCCAATGCTACGGTCGAGGGTCCGGGGACGCTGTTTTCCAGGCTCGGCTCGTTGCCCAGCACCTCGAGCATCTGCAGCGCGTAGTTTTCCCAGTCGGTGGCGCAGTGGAAATAGCCGCCCGGTTTCAGGCGCGAGGCGAGCAGCGCGACGAAGGGCGACTGGATCAGCCGGCGCTTGTTGTGGCGCGTCTTGTGCCACGGGTCGGGGAAGAAAACATGGACGCCGTCGAGCGAGCCTTCGGGCAGCATGTCGCGCACCACCTCGACCGCATCGTGCTGGCAGAGGCGCAGGTTGGACAACTCGCGCTCGGCAATCTGCTTGCACAGCGCGCCGACCCCCGGCACATGGACTTCGACGCCGAGGTAATCGTTGTCGCGGTTCGCGTCGGCGATCTTCGCCGTCGTTTCGCCCATGCCGGTGCCGATTTCGAGGATCTTCGGGTTGTTGCGGCCAAAGAAGGCGGCCAGATCGACCGGCTGCGGCGCATAGACGAGGCCGATCTTCGGCATCATCTCGGCGTAGTAGCGCTGCTGCGCCTCCGACATGCGGCCGGCCCGGCGGACGAAGCTCTTGATGTGGCCGTGGCCTTCGCGGCCCTCGGTGTAAACGCCTTCTTCGCCTTCGGCAGCGGGGTGAATCAACGGAACGCCGCTCATGAGCCGATCAACCCGGAAGTCGGCGACGACGGGTCGGCCGAATACAGCTTGCGCGGCATGCGCCCGGCCAGGAAAGCCTCGCGGCCGGCCTCGACGCCCTTCTGCATGGCGCTGGCCATCAGCACCGGGTCCTTGGCGTGGGCGATGGCGGTGTTCATCAGCACGCCGTCGCAGCCCAGCTCCATGGCGATGGTCGCGTCCGACGCAGTGCCGACGCCGGCATCGACGATGACCGGCACCTTGGCGTTGTCGATGATCAGGCGCAGGTTCCACGGATTCAGGATGCCCATGCCGGAGCCGATCAGCGAGGCGAGCGGCATCACCGCGACGCAGCCGATCTCTTCGAGCATCTTGGCCTGGATCGGGTCGTCCGAGCAGTAGACCATGACCTGGAAGCCGTCCTTGACCAGCGTTTCGGCCGCTTTCAGCGTTTCCGGCATGTTCGGGAACAGGCTCGTCGGATCGCCGAGCACTTCCAGCTTGCACAGCGGGTGGCCGTCGAGTAGTTCGCGGGCCAGGTGCAGCGTGCGCACGGCATCGTCGGCGCTGTAGCAGCCGGCGGTGTTGGGCAGGATGGTGAATTTCGACGGCGGAATGGCATCCAGCAGGTTGGGCTGGCTGGCATCCTGGCCGATGTTGGTGCGGCGGATCGCCACTGTGACGATCTCGGCGCCCGAGGCGTCGATGGCAGCGCGCGTTTCGGCAAAATCCTTGTACTTGCCGGTGCCGACCAGCAAACGGGAGCGGTACGCCTGGCCGGCGATAGTCAGTTGGTGCATGGGTAATCCAGTCATTTGTTGCTAGTTGTTAGTCACTAGCTGTAAGCGGCCCGTTGTCGGTTGTCAGGTTTTGCCAACAACTAGTAACTAGCGACTAACAACTAGCCCCCCCCGACGGCGACGACGATTTCGAGTTGGTCGCCCGTCGCCAGCGCGGTCGTGGCGTGCTGGCTCCTGGGGACGATTTCGCCATTGCGTTCGATGGCGATGCGCTTGCCGGCGTAGCCGAGCTGTTCGACCAGCCCGGCCACGGTCAATGCGCCGGCGAACTGCCGGGGTTCGCCGTTAATGGTGATATTCAACATCCCGCTATTTTAGCGGCTAACACGGGTGCTTGGCTGCCCCACCCGCCTTCTGCAGCGACCCTTACTTGCTGGCCTTGATGTCGGCGTTGGCACCCAGCCCCAACGTGTAACCCAGCGAGACATGGTGGAAGCGGTGCACCGTCTTGTCGGCATGGATCGCCACCCCGAACGGAATGACCTGCCCTTCGGCCAGCGCCAGATCGCCTTCGCCACCGCTCAGCTTGCGGGTAAAGGTGACGGTATAGACGCCGCCCTTGTTTTCGCCTTCGGCCTTGACCAGCGCCTGCCCGCCCTTGTTGACGCGTTCGCCGGCGACATGACCGTCAACCTGAGTGGCGCCGTTACCGCCTTCGCCGCTCTTCCACTGGAAGTAGTCGTAATAATTGCCGTCGGCCACGCTGGCGTTGGCC
>CAIXSK010000384.1 GCA_903922075.1 uncultured beta proteobacterium
ATCGGCGGCAACGGCGGCATCAAGACCGAGGTCGCCCAGTTCCTGTGCAAGGTGACCTCCGACGAGGAGGTCATGGAGTACTCCGGCGCCTTCCTGCAGCTCTACCGCGAAGAAGGCTGGTACCTGGAGCGCACCTGCCACTACATGGACCGCGTTGGCCTCGACTACATCAAGGGCAAGATCCTGGAAGACGAAGAAGGCCGCAAGGCTTACTACCAGCGCCTGCTCGATTCGCTGAAGGATGCCAAGGATCCGTGGCAGACCTCGCGCGAGGAAAAGCCGATCAAGCAATTCATCCCGATCAAGCTGGAAGCCTGATGCAGCGGTTAGTTGCTAGTCATTAGTCGCTAGCAACTAACCCCCAACTACCAACAGCTAGCGACTAGCAACTAACTACTAGGTACTAAACCATGAACTGGAAACTGATCTGCAAACTGGACGACATCCCGCCACTGGGCTCCCGCGTCGTGCAGCGCCAAAGCGGCGGCGACATCGCCATCTTCCGCAACGCCGAGGACGAGGTCTTCGCGCTGCATGACAAGTGCCCGCACAAGTCCGGCCCGCTGTCGCAAGGCATCGTCCATGGCCGCAAGGTGACCTGCCCGCTGCACGGCTGGAACATCGGCCTCGAAGACGGCCATGCCGTCGCGCCGGACGTCGGTTCGTGCAGCACCTTCCAGGTCAAGGTCGAGAACGGCGACGTTTTCCTGTCTGTTTAAACCCCAGCTTTACCCACAGGGCCGGCAGCGCCGCCGGCCCGGCCGATCCCAATGGTGGGATTCAGGCATCCCCGTCTTGAGAACAGCCCGGGGGGCTTGCAAATAAAACCAACCCTAAAAAGGAATCCTCCATGGCCTATCTGGCACCTTCCGAATTCGTCACCAAAATGATCGATGCCGGCGAATCCAAGATATTCATGTCTACCCGCGACACCCTGATCCGGGCCTTCATGGCCGGCGCCATTCTCAATCTTGCAGCAGCCTTCGCGGTGACGGTTACGGTTCAGACCGGCCAGCCGCTGATCGGTGCGATGTTATTTCCGGTCGGCTTCATCATGCTTTACCTGCTTGGCTTCGATCTCTTGACCGGCGTGTTTACGCTCTGTCCGCTGGCCCTGATCGACAAGCGTCCGGGCGTGACGATGAAAGGAATCCTGCGCAACTGGGGCCTGGTCTTTACCGGCAATTTCGCCGGTTCGCTGACCGTCGCGGTGCTCATGGTGATTGTCTGGACTTTCGGTTTCTCCGAAGGCCCCAATGCGGTGGCGCAAAAGATCGGGAGCATCGGTGAAGGACGGACGGTGGGCTATTCAGCGCACGGTGCCGCCGGCATGCTGACCATCTTTACCCGCGGCGTGCTGTGCAACTGGATGGTGTCGACTGGCGTCGTCTGCGCCATGATTTGTACCAACGTCTCGGGCAAGATCATGGCCATGTGGATGCCGATCATGGTCTTCTTCTTCATGGGTTTCGAACACTCGGTCGTCAACATGTTCCTTTTCCCGACCGGCCTGATGATGGGGGGTAATTTCACGCTGATGGATTACCTGATCTGGAATGAATTGCCGACCGCTCTCGGCAACCTGGTCGGCGGCCTGGCCTTCGTCGGCCTGACGCTGTATTCGACCCACGTGCGCACTGCCCCGAAGCGCAAGCCGGCCTGATCGGCCAGCACGGAACAGCCCCCGTCCAGTGGTCGGGGGCTTTTTTCAATTTTGGCCAAAATATCCGGCCGACCATAGCATTGCGGCCCTCGCGCCACGGTGCACAATGGACGATCGATTCCACGGGGAAAGCCAGCCATGAGCCGTCAGCTCAAAGTCACCGCCGGGCAGTATTCCGACAAGGGCCGCAAGGAGATCAACCAGGATTTCCACGGCCTCTGCGTTCCCCGCGAGCCGCAGCTGAGCAGCAAGGGCATCGCCATCGCGCTGGCCGACGGCATCAGCAGCAGCGACGTCAGCCAGGAAGCCGCGCAGGCCGCCGTCACCGCCTTTCTCGACGACTACTACTGCACTTCCGACGCCTGGTCGGTCAAGACTTCCGGCGAGCATGTGCTGACCGCCACCAACTCCTGGCTGCATTCGCAGACCCAGCAAAGCCAGCACCGCTACGACCGCGAACGCGGCTACGTCTGCACCTTCAGCGGGCTGGTCATCAAGTCGCGGACGGCGTACCTGTTCCATGTCGGCGACGCCCGCATCTACCGCCTGCACGGCAGCGAACTCGAACAACTGACCGAAGATCACCGCGTCCGCGTCTCCTCGGTGCAGAGCTATCTCGCCCGCGCCATGGGCATGGACCGCAAGGTCGACATCGACTACCAGGCCATCCCGGTGGAGGAGGGCGAACTGCTGCTGCTGGCCACCGACGGCGTCTATGAATTCATCGACGGCGCCGGCATCGCGGCCGCCATTGCCGGTTGCGACGGCGATCTCGATCAGGCCGCCCGGGCCATTGTCGACGCAGCGCTCCAGCGCGGCAGCACTGACAACCTGACCATCCAGATCATCCGCATCGACCAGCTGCCGACCCCGGAATCCAACGAAATGGTCCGCCAGATCGCCGAGCTGCCACTGCCGCCGGCGCTGGAGGCGCGGATGAATTTCGACGGCTACCAGATCGTCCGCGAAATCCGCGCCAGCGCCCGCAGCCACATCTACCTGGCCGTCGATAACGACAGTGGCGAACGGGTCGTCATCAAAACCCCCTCGGTCGACCAGCAGGCCAACCCGGCCTATCTCGAACGCTTCCTGATGGAAGAGTGGATCGCCCGCCGCATCAACAGCCCGCACGTCGTCAAGCCGTGCGCCCAGACCCGGCCGCGCCACTACATCTACGTCGTCACCGAATACATCGAAGGTCAGACCCTGGCCCAGTGGATGATCGACAACCCGAAACCCGACCTGGCCAGCGTGCGCGGCCTGGTCGAACAGATCGCCAAGGGGCTGCAGGCCTTCCATCGCCTAGAAATGGTGCACCAGGACCTGAAGCCGGACAACATCATGATCGACGGCACCGGCACCGTCAAAATCCTCGATTTCGGCGCCACCCGGGTGGCCGGCGTGATGGAAATCGCCACCCCGATCGAGCAGATCAACCTGCTCGGCTCCGCCGCCTACGCTGCGCCCGAGTACTTTCTCGGCGAAAACGGCTCCTCGCGTGCCGACATCTACTCGCTCGGCGTCATCACCTACCAGATGCTCTCCGGCCGGCTGCCCTACGGCGCCGAAGTCGCCAAGGCGCGGACCAAGGCGGCGCAGAAAAAACTCGCCTACAAAACGGTGCTCAACGAAGAACGCGAAATCCCCGCCTGGGTCGACGACGCCATCCGCAAGGCCGTCGAACCCGACCCCTTCGCCCGCCACGAAGAGCTGTCGGAATTCGTCTTCGACCTCCACCACCCGAACAAGGAATTCCTCAACAAGACCAAGCCGCCGCTGCTTGAGCGCAACCCGGTGATCTTCTGGAAGAGCGTGTCATTCGGGCTGCTGCTGGCCCTGCTGGCAGTCAGCCTGGGGCGCTTCCACTAAGAAGCGCTAGCAGAACGCCCCTGGCATCGTTGGATCTCATCGCCGTACTGCGCACCGTCTTCGGCGCTCCGCCTGGCCAAGGCCGCTTCGCTGTCTTTTGTTAGCGCTTCCAAGGCGCTACTCGGCCGGCATCCCTTGCCCGGCCGGCGGCAGGCCGGCATCGCCGAATTCGACTCCCTTGATCGTCGATTGCTCGATCAGGCCGGCGACATAACCCTGGTAGGCCAGCTTTTCCAGGCGGGCAGCCAGGAATTCGCGGATCTTGTCCTCGACCAACTCGAAGGGCAGGGTCTTGCCCTTGATGCAGTGGTCGACCTGCACGATGTGGTGGCCGTAGCGTGACTCCACCAGGTGGGGCAGCAGGCCGGTGCTGCCGAATCCGACCAGGGCGGCCCAGAATTCCGGGACCACGGAGCCCGGCGAGATCTGGCCCAGCTCGCCACCCACCTCGCGGCTGGTGCAGGCGGACTTTTCGCGGGCGATCTTCTCGAACCAGTCCGGATTGTCCTTCAGTTGCAGAAGAACGCCCTCGGCCTGGCGGATCAGTTCCTCGTCCTCGCCCTGGGTGTCGAACAGAATGTGGCGAACCTGGAAGAGGTCGCCGTTACTGAATTTCTCCGCGTTGCCCTCGTAGTAGCGGCGGATTTCCTCGTCGCTGACCGTGGTGGGCGGCACTTCCCGGGTCAGCAGCTCCTCGATGGCCGACTCCTCGTCGGCCGCCTCGATGCTCAGCACCTGGGCGCGCTGGCGCAGCAGCGTACGCACGGCAATGCTGCGGGCGGCCGCCTTGCGCGGTTCGCGGGCATCCAGGAACTGGGCCGCGGCGGCCTCGATCACGTCGTTGGAGATGATCTCGCCATTGACGCTGACGGCCTGGGGTTTCTTGCTGTAGAAAGTGACGACGTTGCTCATGGGTCGGTCCGGGTTGGCGTAGCGCCGCGCTGTTGAAGACGGTGCAGAATATCAATCGCCACCGGTCCGCGCCATGATCTGAATCACGTCAGGGCCATTGGCGCCGCGCCAGAATATTAATCGCGCCCGGAATTGAAATGCTACGGTCGGCCGGAAAAAAGGGCAAAAATCAGAATGAGAAGATGGCGGGTCCGCGGGGAATCCGTGGTCTGTAGCCTGCCATTCACGATGTTCATCGGCCGCGTGGCGTAAAGAATAGCGACACGAGCTGGACGAGCAGAGCGAGTGCCTGGAGCACCCGGGATCTGTAGATTCGGCCGGAGGCCGGGGCCCTGTCGCCGGGCAGGGTGATGTCGAGCGTCCATCGGACCGGCGGCCCGCCCGGTGCGTTTTGCAGGCGGGAGATCCGTGCGGCGACGTCTGAAGCGAGCGGGTCCAGGCATTGGCCGGCGGCATGGATCAGGATGGGCGTGAACTGCCGTTTCGAGCCAAGCTGGTCGAATTGCACCGCGCCGGGGAGTTCATCGCCACCATGCAACAGGTAGGTGGCGGCGACGACAAAGCTGCCATAACCCCCTGCCGGCGGCACCTCGTCGGCGGGCGTGACGAAAGATTCGTCCGTGCCTTCGCCCCCCTCGTCGTCATGCAGGTAGCGCCAGACTGCAAACCGCCGAAGATTCTCAGTGGTGAGCGTATGGACGGGAACAGGCGAGAGGCTCATCGGGCAGGCATGTCAGGTAGCGGGATTGGCTCGAAAGCATACTCGATATGCATGCGGGCAGTGGAGCAGGCCATGGACAACACTGCCGCAGGATCAGTGCCCATGTCCTGGCGTCTGCTTGCTTCGGCCGTGGTGGGCGTCAAGCGGCCAGAGCGGCAAAGGCTACGGTCGGCCGGAAAAAAGGGCAAAAATCAGAATGGTGCGGGACGAGTCAGGAGTGGAACAGCTGCGTGCTCCGCTCGCTGTTGATACTCGGTTAACGTAATCCGTTAGCACCAAGGCGCATACGGTCTCCGTATTTTTTCTGAAGCCTGAAATACTCTCTGAACAGCGAAATTGCATCCTCCACCTGCTCATTGAACTCGCCCATGGTTAATTTGATTTCTTCTGGCGTGGTGTCTGGTGACATATTCCAGTGGAGCGGAACAAAGGCCAGCAGCAATTCACAATCCCTAAACGGCGTATCTGAGCCACCACGGTGCCCTCCTGGAATTCCCCATCTACCGTGGACGTAGTCGTTACGCAATGCGCGCGCCTTGTCGGCCTTGGCGAACCACGCCGAGAACTCGGCAATAGCTGTATCGCCCGCCGGTTGAAATGCTTGTTTGCATACCGATTTCAATTTGGCGATACGTTTTTGCAATGGTGTCTTTTTTGGGTTAAGCAAGTCACCCAATTTGAAGCCGTAGTATTCAGACATCCAATTTAGCTGAAGTCCTACGTTGAAATCGAATGCCGCTGAGTGACGTACCAACCGGCCGAGCAAACGGTGAAACTCGTCTTCGAATGCTTCCTGATCTTTGCCAGTAAAAATTTTTTGCTGAACCATGCTGCTATTCCTTTGTGCAACCCTGTGGCACGCCGACGTTTAATGGTAGTCCTCTTCCAATTGGTGTCGCACCGCCAGGATTGTGACCGTCTGCTCGTCTTCGATTTCGAACAGTGCAACGTATCCGGATGCTCCGAATGGAATGATCAACTCCCTGAGAAACGGGTTGCCCGGGCTTGCCTTCCGGTAGCTGAAAGGTGATAGCTCCAGGCTTTTGATGCCGTTCTTGATCGCTTCAAGCGCCCGGCTTGCCAACGACCAGTCGGTTTGGTCCTTGCTCAGGATGAATTCGTAGAGCCTGAGCAGGTCGGTCTCGGCAGCCTCCGTAAATCGTACCCGGTAGCTCACTTGCTGCCCTTGGCGGCGGCCAGCATCTGCTCCAGTCGGCTGACCACGCTTTCTGCACTGGCGTATTGGCCTGTCTGGCGGGCGTCGTCGCGCGAGCGCAGGCCGCGGGCGATGAATTCCTGCCGGATTTGACGCCGTTCGATGCCTTCGCGAATCGATTGTTCGACGAAGCCGGACAGGGTTTCGCCGTCCTCCAGGATTTGTTCGGCGGCTTGCCGCAATTCGGGCGTGACGCGCAAAGAGGGAAAAGTGGCGGTTTTCATCGGTAATCCTTTGAGTTGCATTTGCGATGCATTTTCGCGCGCCCATCAAATCATTGCAATAAGCCGGCGGCCTAATGCTGCACCGCAATGGCGTGGCGTGCCTGCTTTTGGTGCAGGCTTTGGTCGGGGCGTCTTGACGAATGTCAATAAATCAATGCCTTGCATATCTGGCACGCGGCTTGCGAAAGGGAGTTCATCACAGCGATTTGTCCGCCAACGGGGGCGGTTTCATGGCAACGATGTCATGCGCTGAACAGGCAACCCCCCTATAACGACCGTTGCGACGGTCCACCCGGAAAATCGACCATCATGGACAAGAAATCCTTCCTGCAGGCCGGCCACACGCCGACGCTGCTCGCCGCTTTCCTCTACTTCGACCTCGCCTTCATGGTCTGGGTCATTCTCGGACCGCTCGGTATCGGCATTGCCAAGGATCTCGGCCTCAGCCACGCCGAAAAGGGCTTGATGGTTGCGACGCCGGTGCTGGCGGGCGCTATTCTGCGCATCGTCATGGGCATCCTGGTTGATCGCCTGTCGCCGAAAAAGGCGGCGATCATCGGCCAGATCATCGTTATTGCAGCGGTGACCTACGCCTGGTTGTTCGGTCTGCATACCTTTGCTGAAGTCCTGGTGATGGGTTGTTTCCTCGGCGTTGCCGGGTCGCAATTCGCTGCTGCGCTCCCGCTGGCGTCGCGCTGGTATCCGCCGGAGCATCAGGGAACGGCCATGGGCATTGCCGGCGCCGGTAATTCCGGAACGGCCTTTGCCGCCCTGCTGGCGCCGGGATTGGCTGTTGCCTATGGCTGGGTGAACGTCTTCGGGATTGTGCTGGTGCCGCTCGTACTGGTCTTCTTCGTCTTCGTCTTCATGGCCAAGGATGCGCCGGATGCGCCGCCGCCGAAGACCTTGGCCGAGTACCTGAAGGTGCTCAAGGACAAGGATGCCTGGTGGTTCATGTTCTTCTACTCGGTCACTTTCGGCGGTTTTGTCGGCCTGGCGTCCTCGCTGGTTATCTACTTCAACGCCGAGTACGGTCTCGATCCGAAGATGGCCGGCTTCTTCACTGCCGGCTGCGTCTTCGCCGGTTCGCTGGTCCGCCCGATCGGCGGCAACGTGGCCGACCGCATCGGTGGCGTCAAGTCGCTAACCGTGATGTACATCTTTGCCGCCATCTTCCTTGCCATCGTCAGCTTCGGCCTGCCGGAAGCCTGGATGGCGCTGGCCGCCTTCGTCTGCGCCATGCTGGCGCTGGGTATGGGCAACGGCGCGGTGTTCCAGCTGGTGCCCCAGCGCTTCAAGAAGGAAATCGGCGTCATGACCGGCCTGGTCGGCATGGCCGGCGGCGTCGGCGGCTTCTACCTGGCCTCCAGCCTCGGCTACTCGAAGCAGCTGACCGGCAGCTACCAGGCCGGCTTCCTGATTTTCGCCGCGCTCGCCGTGCTGGCACTGGTCGGCCTGACCGGCGTCAAGACCCGCTGGCGGACCACTTGGGGCGCCAGCCACCTGACGACGGCGAAGATCTGAGGGGCAGCTATTAGCTGTTAGGATCGAGGATCGAGCAAAAGCCCGCCGGCTCGATCCTCATATCTCGATCCTGGGTTCCTAAATCATGCCATTACAGGTTGCTGTCGGATATTCGTCGCTGACCGGGCCGCGCGAGCGGAACGAGGATTACTGCGG
>CAIXSK010000385.1 GCA_903922075.1 uncultured beta proteobacterium
AGGTGCGGTAGAGCAGGAATTTCTTGAGAATCTTCTCGTCGCCGGCGACGAAGCCGGAACGCATGCCCGGCACGGTGGAGCGCTTGGACAGGCTGGAGAACATGACCAGCCGTTCATTCGAGCGGCCGAGCAGCTTGGCTGCCTGGAGGCCGCCGATCGGCGGGTTGGCTTCGTCGAAGTAGATTTCCGAATAGCACTCGTCGGAAGCGATGATGAAGCCGTATTTGTCGGACAGCGCGAACAGCGTCTTCCAGTCGGCCAGCGACAGCACCTTGCCGGTCGGGTTGCCCGGCGAGCAGACGTAGAACAGCTGGACGCGGGCCCATTCCTCGTCGCTCAGGCTGGCGTAGTCGAAGGCGAAATCGTTGTCCGGCAGGTTGTTCAGGAAGCGCGGCTCGGCGCCGGACAGGTAGGCGGCGCCTTCGTAGATCTGGTAGAACGGGTTGGGGCTGACGACCAGCGGGACATGCCCGCGGCTGGGATCGATCACCGTCTGGGCAAAGGAGAACAGCGCCTCGCGCGAGCCGTTGACCGGCAGGATCTCGGTTTCCGGGTTCAGCGCCAGAGCGTAGCGGCGCTGGCACCAGGCGGCGATGGCCTGACGCAGGGCGGGAATGCCCTGCGTCGTCGGGTAATTGGCCAGGCCCTTCAGACCGTTGGCCAGCGCGTCCATGATGAAGGCCGGCGTCGGATGCTGCGGCTCGCCGATGGAGAGCTTGATCTCCTTGAATTGCGGGTTCGGTGTCACGCCGGCAAACAGGGCGCGCAGCTTTTCGAAGGGGTAGGGCTGGAGTTGGGCGAGGTGCGGATTCACGTCGGACGTCGAATGGGTGTAAAAAGCGGATTATCCCTGAAAACGCTTTCGCTGCCTTGTGAACAAACGTGCCTTTCCGTTGATCGTCGTCATCCCCGCTCTGCTCGCCGGCTGTGCCATCGGCTATCAGGCCCGCGGCAGCCTGAGCGACGTGGCGGGCGAGATGCGCGGCAAGGGCTATCCGGGCGACTCTGTGGGCGGTGGCCGTTTCGCTCTGGCCGACCGCGACGGGCGCCTGCAATGCGACGGCGAGATGGCAGCACCGGACAATTCGCCGGTGCCCGGCAGTTGCCAGGGTGAATCCGGCAAAGGTGTCGTGCGCTGCACTGACGGCCGTGAGATTGCGGTGCGCTGGAAGGCGATCACCTGCCGCTCTTTCGAGGGCAACGGTCAGGATAAATTTGGAAATCGGCTGATTTTTCGGATCGACCGTAGCATTTAGGGGTGTGCAATGCCGGGAATATTCATCAGTTACCGTCGCGACGACCAGGCCGGTTTTGCCGGGCGGCTGGCCGATGCGCTGGCGTCGGCTTTCGGCGCCGAGAATGTGTTTCGCGATATCGAGGATATTCATCCCGGCGAGGATTTTGTGGCTGTCATCGACCGGCACCTGGCCTCGGTCGATGTCATGCTGGTCATGATCGGCCCGGCGTGGCTGACCGCGAGCCGGAACGGCGTTCGCCGCCTGGATGAGGCGGATGATTTTGTCCGGATGGAAATTGCGGCCGGCCTGGCATCGGGCAAAGTGGTGCTGCCGGTCCTTGTCGGCGGGGCGGCGATGCCGGCTGAGCAGGATTTGCCGCCGGCCATCGCTGGGCTGGCCCGGCGCCAGTCCTTGATGCTTGCCGATGCCGGATGGACGTCGGATGTGGCGCGGTTGGTCGAGACGATCAGGCCCTTCCTGCCGGCAAGCCGGCGCCTGGCGCCGAACTTCCGGCGGGTCTGGGCGGCAGCGGGGCTGGTCCTGGTCGCCTTGCTGGCGGTCGGTGTGAAAGTTTATTGGCCCGAACGCCCGGTCGGTGGACCGGATCCGGTTTCGGTCGAAGTGGCATCAAGTCTTGCCGGGCGCTGGGCGGCTCGCGTCAAATACGATTGGGGCGCCGAACATGCTGAGCGCTTCGAGCTGCGCATGGACAACGGCGAAGTGCACGGCACGGCGAGCTACCTGGGCGTGGCACGGATGATCGAGCAGGGGCGGCTGGCGGGCGGGCGACTGGAGTTCCTGACCCGCACTCAGGAAACCCTAGGCGATGGCCCGGGCCGCGAGGTGACGCATCGTTACCGCGGTGCGCTCAAGGACGGCCAACTGCATTTGGTGCTGGAAAGCAGCGGCGGCCACAGCGCCCACTTGCCGGTCGAATTCGTAGCCAGGCGTGTCCGGGATGGCGCTTAGCCGAACAGCGTGACCTTCAGTTTCTGCAGGAAATTGAGTCCGGCCCACCAGTTCAGGCCTTTTTCACGGAGTTCGCTGCCGGTGGCGGTCAGGGTCAGTTTGCGGGCGCCGAATTCGGTTTTGCCGATCTCGGCGACAAAGCCGGATTCCATCAGGTAGCGGGCGATGGCCGGTTGCACCTGCTGGCCGGACAGCGTCCACCGCGAGCCGTAGCCTTCGTCGTCGTCACTCAGCATCAGCATCGGCTCGAAATCGCTGATCAGGCGCAGTACCTGCAGGGTTTCGGCACGCTGGGGGATGGCGGCGAAGGGCATGGTCGGCTCCGGCGGGTCAATAGAGGATTCGACCGGGATTGGCGGCCCAGCGTTCCAGCGGTTCGAGGGCGCCGGCCAGCGGGTGGTGTTCCATGACGATGCTGCGCGCCGAGAAGTGGCGGTTCAGTTCGCAATACAGCTCGTCGTCGCAGAAGCCGATGGCCGCCGCTTCGGCCCGGCTGTTGGCGAAGACGATGCGTTCGATGCGCGCCCAGTAGGCGGCCGACAGGCACATCGGGCAGGGTTCGCTGGAGGCGTAGAGGGTGCAGCCGGGCAGGTGGAAGTGACCAAGCCCGGCGCAGGCGCTGCGAATGGCGCCGATTTCGGCGTGGGCGGTCGGGTCGTGGCTGGCGACGACGCGGTTCCAGCCTTCGGCGATGATCTTGCCGTCGCGCACGATGACGGCGCCGAACGGGCCGCCTTCGCCGCATTCGCTGCCTTGCCGGGCCAGTTCGATGGCGCGGGCGAGAAACTGGTCATCCGGGTTCATCTGGGCGATCCTTGCTGAGGGCAGGGCGATCAAATAGTCGATGTTATTATACGGCCCCCATCATGGCAGGGGCATTTGTCCCGCCGCAATCAGGCATGCGTCTCACCAAGCTCAAACTCGCCGGCTTCAAGTCCTTCGTCGATCCCACCGCGGTGGCCGTTCCCGGCCAGCTGGTCGGCGTCGTCGGCCCGAATGGCTGCGGCAAATCCAACATCATGGATGCCGTGCGCTGGGTGCTGGGCGAATCGAAAGCTTCCGAACTGCGCGGCGAGTCGATGATGGACGTCATCTTCAACGGCTCGTCGAACCGCAAGCCGGTGTCGCGCGCCTCCGTCGAGCTGATTTTCGAGAACCTGCTCGGCCGGGCGCTCGGCCAGTGGTCGCAATACACCGAACTGTCGGTCAAGCGGACGCTGACCCGGCAGGGCCAGTCCGACTACTTCATCAACAACCTGAAGGTCCGCCGCAAGGACATCACCGACCTGTTCCTCGGCACCGGCCTCGGTCCGCGCGCCTACGCGATCATCGGCCAGGGCATGATCTCGCGGATCATCGAGGCGCGGCCGGACGACCTGCGGGTGTTTCTGGAGGAAGCGGCCGGCGTCACCCGCTACAAGGAGCGGCGCAAGGAAACCAACGGCCGGCTGGAAGACACTCGCGAAAACCTGCTGCGCGTCGAGGACATCCGCCTCGAACTGGGCAACCAGATGGAGCGGCTGGAAGTCCAGGCCGAGGTGGCGCGGCGCTATCAGGGACTGAACGAACAACTGGTCCAGCGCCAGCAACTGTTGTGGCTGTTGAAGAAGCGCGAGGCCGAGGCGGAGCGCCAGCGGTTGGCGCTCGAAGTCGAACGCGCCGTCACCGAACTGGAGGCGCAAAGTGCCGCCCTGCGCGAAACCGAGGCCCGTGCCGAGGAAACCCGCGAAGCCCACTTCGCCGCCGGCGACGCGCTGCACAACGCGCAGAGCGACATGTATGCCGCCAACGCCGAAGTCGCCCGGCTGGAAGCGGAAATCCGTCATCGCCGCGAATCGCGCAGCCAGTTGGAAGCGCGCCTGGCGCAACTGGAAGACGAGCTGAAGCACTGGAGCGAAACTGCCGAGAAGCTGGCCGAAGATCGCCAGAAATGGGAAGAGCTGCAGGAAGTCACCAAGCTGCGTGTCGAGGAAGCCGAGGAGCGCCTGCACCAGCAGATGAACATCGCGCCGCAGGTCGAGGAAGACCATGCCCAGGCGCAGGAAGAGCTGCAGCGCCTGCGGACGCGGACGACTAACGGCGAGCAGAAGCTGGAAGTCGAGCTGACCCACAAGTCGCACGCCCAGCGCGCCCTGCAGGCGATCATCCAGCGCCGCGAACGCCTGCGCGAGGAAACCTTCGGCGAGGCGCCGGACGAGCTGGATCTGGCCGAGAAGGAAGAGGAACTCGCCCTGCTGCGCGAGGAACTGGCTGGCGACCAGGATCACCTGCAGCAACTGCAACAGGAAATGCCGCAGCTGGAAACCCGCCGTCGCGAGGCGCAGGCCGAAGTGCAGCGCATCGAACGCGAACTGGCCGCCGGCCAGGCCCGCCGCGCCGCGCTGGAACAGATGCAGGCGCGCACCCAGCAGAGTGGCAAGCTGCCGGAATGGCTGCGCCGCCACGATCTGGAGAACGCGCCGCCGCTGTGGCAGAAGATCCACGTCGAGGCCGGCTGGGAAGATGCGGTCGAGGCCGTGCTGCGCGAGCGCCTGAGCGCCATCGCCTGCGACGACCCGGCCAAGCTCGACGAGTGGCTGCATGACCGGCCGGAAGCGCGGCTGGCGGTAGTCTTGGCAGCAAATGCTACGGTCGCCCCGATTTTTGGGCCAAAAACGCTGGCCGCCCGCGTGCGCAGCGACGACCCGGCGATTCGCGCCGTGCTGGCCGACTGGCTGGGCGCCGTGCGCACCGCCGAATCGCTGGCCGAGGGCCTGAGCCAGCGCGGCGAACTGCCGGATGGCGGCCTGCTGGTCACCCGCGGCGGCGATCTGCTGACCCGCTGCAGCGTCACCTTCTTCGCCCCGGACCAGGGCGAGCACGGCCTGCTCGAACGCCAGCGCGAAATCGAAACGCTGGCCGACGGCATCACCCTGGCCGAGGAACAGGCCGCAAGCCTGCGCGAGCAGCAGGCGATGCTCGACGAGCAGCTCGACGACAAGCAGGAAGAAATGGGTGAGATCCGCCAATACGTGACCGATCGCCAGCAGCGCGTCCATGCGGTGCAGATGGAGGTGCTCAAGCTGAGCCAGGCCATCGAGCGTTACAAGGAACAGAAGGAACGCATCGCCGAGCAACTGGCCGAACTGGCCGAGGAGGAGGAGGGCGAGCGCGAGCGGGAAATGTCGGCCGACGAGCGCATCGAGGAAATCCGCGACGGTTTGGGCCGCATCCGCGTGCTGGTCCATGGCGCCCAGTCGCGGCTCGACGAATGCGAGCGTGCCGTGCGTGCCGAGCGCGAGCGCAATTCCGATCTCGACCGCGCCTTGCGCGAAGCGCAGTTCTCGCTGCGCGAGGCCGACGGCAAGCTGCAGGACGTTTTCGCCCAGCAGGCGACTGCACAGCGCGAGCTGAACCGGATCGAGAAAGACCGTGCCCAGTGCGCCGAGCAGGTCGAGGCTGCGCCGCCGGATGTGATGGAGGGCGCCTTGCAGACGGCCTTGGAGGCGCGGCAGGCGGCGGAGAAAATCCTGGCCGAGAAGCGCGATGCACTGGAGGCAGCAACCAACGCGCTGCGCGGTTTCGAGGAGCAGCGGCTGCGCATCGAGCAGGGCCTGGAGCCGCTGCGTGTGCGGATCGGCGACCTCAAGTTGAAGGAGCAGGCGGCGGCGCTGAGTACCGAGCAGTTCGCCCAGCAGCTGCTGGAAGCCGGGGCCGACGAAGCGGCGCTGCAGAACGAACTCGGCAACGCCCGTCCGCCGGCGCTGCAAGGCGAAATCACCCGTCTGGCCAACGCCATCGCCGAACTCGGCGCCGTCAACATGGCCGCCCTGCAGGAACTGGAGACGGCGACCGAGCGCAAGGGTTACCTCGACATGCAGGCGGCCGACCTGAACGAGGCGATGGAAACGCTGGAAAACGCCATCCGCCGGATCGACCGCGAAACGCGCGAGCTGCTGCAGAGCACCTTCGATACGGTCAACGGCCATTTCGGCCAGCTGTTCCCGGAACTGTTCGGCGGCGGCCGCGCCGAGCTGGTGATGACCGGCGACGAAATCCTCGATGCCGGCGTCCAGGTCATCGCCCAGCCGCCGGGCAAGAAGAATTCGACCATCCATCTGCTGTCCGGCGGCGAAAAGGCGTTGACGGCGATAGCGCTGGTCTTTTCGATGTTCCAGTTGAATCCGGCGCCGTTCTGCCTGCTCGACGAGGTCGATGCGCCGCTCGACGACAGCAATACCGAGCGTTTCTGCAGCATGGTCAAGAAAATGTCAGGGGCAACACAATTCCTGTTCATTTCCCATAATAAAATCGCGATGGAAATGGCCGAGCAGCTGGTCGGCGTCACCATGCAGGAAAGCGGCGTCTCGCGCGTGGTGGAAGTGGATATCGAAGAAGCCTTGAAGATGAGGGATGCGGCTTAAATGACCGAGCTTCAATTAGGATTGATCGGCCTGGGCGCGACGGCAGTCGTCGGTGTCTTTGGCTACAACAAGTGGCAGGAATTCCGTCAGCGCAAGCTTGCCCAGGCGGTCTTGAAACCGCATCACGAAGATGTGCTGCTCGGCGACTCGCCGGCACGGGTCCCGCCAGCGGCAGCCCCGGTCGAGCGCTTCGAACCGGAAATCCGGGTCGAAGCGCCGGCGGCCGAGGAACGGATCGAGCCCGTCTTCGTCGATCCGCATCCGACATTGTCCGCGGACGATATGCTTGCTGCCGCTCCGGAGATGCCGCAGCCTGAAATCCCGGTGATTGAAACAGCGATCTCCGAAGCGCCGGTCGCTGAGCCGCCACCGGCCATGCCGGCAACTCCGCAGGTCAAGCTGGCTGCTGATGAGGAATCACCGGAAGCACCTGCCGGCGAAGTCCCGGCCGAATTGCTCGATCCGCGGCTGGAGTTCATCGTCGCCATGGAACTGGTCGAACCGGTCTCGGCCCAGCAGATCCTCCATTCGCAGCGTTCGACCCTCGTTCGCATCAACAAGCCGGTGCATTGGATCGGCTTCAATGAGCGCACTCGCGAGTGGCAGCGCCTGACGCACGACAGCGATATCGGCGTGCGCCGACTGCGCGTCGGCCTGCAACTGGTCAATCGTCTCGGGCCGGTCTCCGAAGGCGATCTGGCCATCTTCACCGGCGCCATGCAGGCGCTGGCTGACGAGCTGATGGCGGTGGCCGACATGCCGTCGTCCCGCGTCCTCGATCAGGCGGCCGAAATCGACCGCTTCTGCGCCGCGGTCGACCTTGAAATCGGCCTCAATCTGGTCAGCCGGGCCAGCGCCTTCTCCGGCACCAAGATTCGCGCCCTGGCCGAAGCGGCCGGTATGGCGCTCGGCGTCGATGGCCTGTTCACCCGTTACGACGACAACGGTCGCGCGCAGTTCAGCCTGCAGAATTACGAAAGCACGCCCTTCTCGGCCGATGCCCTGCGCACGCTGACGACGCACGGCCTGACCTTCCTGCTCGACGTGCCGCGCGTCGACCACGGCGAGCGCGTCTTCATGCAGATGAGCGAGATCGCCAAGCGCTTTGCCGAGACCCTGCAGGGCGCGCTGGTCGATGACAACCGCCAGCCGCTTTCCGAGTCGCAGCTCGAACACATCCGTCGCGAATTCATCGGCAAGCCGCAGGCGACGATGGCCGGCTTCGGGCTGGCAGCAGGTTCGCCCCAGGCGCTGCGGCTGTTCTCCTGATGGCGGCACCGGCCGGGGCGGTCGAGCGGGCAGCCGAGCTGCGCGCCGAACTGGAACGCCACAACCACGCCTACTACGTGCTCGACGCGCCGACCATCCCGGACGCCGAGTACGACCAGCTGTTCCGCGAACTGCAGCGGCTGGAGGCCGACTATCCCGAACTGCTGACCGCCGATTCGCCGACCCGGCGGGTTGGCGCACCGCCGCTCAAGGAATTCCCGGCGCGCCGGCACGGCGTGCCGATGCTGTCGCTGAACAACGCCTTCGACCCGGAGGAGGTCGAAGCCTTCGACAAGCGCGTCCGCGACGGCCTGGAAACGATGGCTGCGGTCGACTACGCCGTCGAGCCGAAATTCGACGGCCTGGCGATCAGCCTGACTTACGAAAACGGCGTCTTCACCTGCGGCGCAACCCGGGGCGACGGCATCACCGGCGAGGAGGTGACGCCCAACCTGCGCACCCTGCGCAGCATTCCGCTGCGTCTGCAGGGCGAGGGCTGGCCGGCGCTGATCGAGGTTCGTGGCGAAGTGCTGATGTTCAAGGACGATTTCGCCAAGCTCAATGCCCGCCTGCGCGAGCGCGGCGACAAGGAGTTGGTGAACCCGCGCAACGGGGCAGCCGGCAGCCTGCGCCAGCTCGATTCGAAGATCACCGCCGCGCGGCCGTTGTCCTTCTTCGCCTACGGTGTCGGGGCCGGGGCCGATGGACTGGCGGTCAGGACGCATGGCGAACTGATGGACAAGCTGGCCGCCTGGGGCTTCCCGGTCGCCGCCGAGCGCGCCATCGTCGCCGGATGCTACGGTCTGCTCGATTTTTTTGCCAAAATTGAAAAAATGCGCCCGAGCCTGCCCTACGACATCGACGGCGTCGTCTACAAGGTCAATCGCCTGGACTGGCAGGACCAACTCGGTTTCGTCTCGCGGGCACCGCGCTTCGCCATCGCCCACAAGTTCCCGGCCGAAGAGGCGCTGACCGAGGTGCTCGGCATCGACGTCCAGGTCGGCCGCACCGGCGCGATCACCCCGGTCGCCCGGCTGAAGCCGGTCTTCGTCGGCGGCGTCACGGTGACCAACGCGACGCTGCACAACGAGGACGAGGTGCGGCGCAAGGATGTGCGGGTCGGCGACACGGTGATCGTCCGCCGGGCCGGCGACGTGATTCCCGAGGTGGTTTCCATCGTCCCCGAGAAGCGGCCGACGCGTGACCTGTTCGGCGGCGAGCCGCTGCATCCGCCGTTCGAGTTGCCCAAAACTTGCCCGGAATGCGGTTCGGCCGTCGCTCGCGGCGAGGACGAGGCTATCGCCCGCTGCACCGGCGGCCTCTATTGCCCAGCCCAACGCAAACAAGCGCTGTGGCACTTCGCAGCACGGCGGGCGATGGATATCGAAGGCCTCGGCGACAAGCTGGTCGAGCAACTGGTCGATGCCGGGCTGGTTCACTCGCCGGCTGACCTCTACGGCCTGAGCGTCGAGACGCTGGCAGGGCTGGAGCGGATGGGCGAGAAGTCGGCGCAGAATCTGGTGGCCGCGATCGATGCCAGTCGGCAGACGACGCTGGCCCGCTTCATTTTCGCGCTCGGTATCCGCAACGTCGGCGAAGCGACGGCCCGCGATCTGGCCAAGCATTTCGGTGGAATCGATGCGCTGTTGGCGGCCAACGCCGAGGCGCTGCAAATGGTCCCCGATGTCGGTCCGGTAGTCGCCGCGAGTATCGCCGCCTTCTTCGCCGAGGCGCATAACCGTGAGGTCATCGACGGTTTGCGCCGAGCCGGGGTGAGCTGGCCGGAAGGTGAGCCGGCGCAGGCCGGGCCGCAAGTTCTGGCCGGCAAGACGCTGGTGCTGACCGGTACGCTGCCGACGCTGAAGCGCGACGAAGCCAAGGCGATGATCGAGGCGGCCGGTGGCAAGGTCGCCGGCTCGGTGTCGAAGAAGACGGATTACGTGGTGGCTGGCGAGGAAGCCGGTTCCAAGCTGGAAAAAGCACTGGAACTGGGCGTGCCGGTCATCGATGAGGCAGAATTGTTGAAATTGCTGAAAGAGGGAGTCGAAGAATGAAAAAAGTTCGCAAAGCGGTGTTCCCCGTCGCTGGCATGGGGACGAGATTTCTACCCGCCACCAAGGCCAGCCCGAAGGAAATGCTGCCCATCGTCGACAAGCCGCTGATCCAGTATGCGGTCGAGGAGGCGGTGGCCGCCGGCATCACCGACATGGTC
>CAIXSK010000386.1 GCA_903922075.1 uncultured beta proteobacterium
GGGCCATGTGCTGCTGATCAACGGCATGGCGCACCTGAGGGCGGCTGACCCCGACGATTTTGCGACGCTGATCGAAGTCTTTCAGGCCGTGGCCGAAGCTCGGCGCGAACGCCTGACCCCGTTCTGGATACTGATCGACACCCCGGCCCGGGGCATCCCCGCTTTTCCCGAGGCATGACCCGGCCCAAGCAGCCCGTCTCCGTCCTCGTCGTCATCCACACCCCAGCGCTGGATGTACTGCTGCTTGAACGTGCCGCACATCCGGGATACTGGCAATCAGTGACCGGCAGCCGCGAGGATGACGAAGCACTGATCGCCACCGCACGGCGCGAAGTCCTCGAAGAAACGGGCATCGACGCCCCCCTGTCTGCATTCTCCGACTGGTCGCTGAGCAACAGCTTCGAGATATTCAGCGAATGGCGACACCGCTACGCCCCCGGCGTCACCCACAATGTCGAACACGTTTTCAGCCTCAGCGTCCCTGGACAGATCGACATTGCCACGGCGCCGGCCGAGCATCGCGCCTGGCAATGGCTACCCTTGAGGGAAGCGGCAGAGCGCTGCTTCTCGTGGACCAACCGGGACGCCGTCCTGTTGCTGCCGGAACTTATTCAAGCCGGCTCTTGAAACCGCCAAAACCCCTCCTATATTGGGATCAGGAAAACTTGATCAACCAAGGAGGCAATCATGGCAAACATCACTCGCACCGATCCATTCGACGACCTGTTCCGCGGTTTCTTCGTTCGCCCAGTTGATTTCAACGGGGCGCCGGCGCAGCCGCCGTCGATCAAGATGGACGTCAAGGAGCAGGGCGACAACTACCTGGTCCACGCCGAACTTCCGGGCGTCAACAAGGAAGACATTCACGTCATCGTCGATGGCAACCAGGTGTCGATCAGCGCCGAGAGCAAGCAGGAAAAGGAGATCAAGGAAGGCGAACGCCTCCTCCGCTCGGAACGCTACTTCGGCAAGGTATCCCGCTCCTTTCAGCTAGAACATGACATCGACGACAGCAAGGCTGACGCCAAATTCAACGACGGCGTGCTGGAGTTGACGCTGCCCAAGCGCACGACCAGCCAGAGCAAGCGCCTGAATATCGCCTGACTTCACATCGCCACAGCCAAGGCCGGGCCCCGTTCCGGCCTTTTTCTTTGTACAATCCGCGGCGATTCCACTTGGAGCCCGCCATGAGCCTAGAAAACCTCGCCCCCGGCATCAAGGCCGCCGTTCTGGCCGAAGCCCTGCCTTACATCAAGCGTTTCCACGGCAAGACCATCGTCGTCAAATACGGCGGCAACGCGATGACCGATGAACACCTGAAAAGCTGCTTCGCCCGCGACGTCGTGCTACTCGAACTGATCGGTTTCAACATCGTCGTCGTCCATGGCGGCGGCCCACAGATCGAAAACCTGCTCACCCGCGTCGGCAAGAAAGGCGAATTCATCCAGGGCATGCGCGTCACCGACGCCGAGACCATGGAAGTCGTCGAAATGGTCCTCGGCGGCCAGGTCAACAAGGACATCGTCAACCTGATCAACCAGCACGGCGGCAAGGCCGTCGGCCTGACCGGCAAGGACGGCAACTGCATCCGCGCCAAAAAACTGATGCTGGAAAACAAGGACAACCCGGGCGACCTGATCGACGTCGGCCAGGTCGGCGAAATCACCCAAATCGATCCCTCGTTGATCGACCACCTCGACAAGGGCGCCTTCATCCCGGTCATCGCCCCGATCGGCGTCGGCGAAAACGGTGAAACCTACAACATCAACGCCGACGTCGTCGCCGGCAAGATCGCCGAAGTCCTCAAGGCCGAAAAGCTGGTCCTGCTGACCAACACGCCGGGCGTGCTGGACAAGGAAGGCAACCTGATCACCGGCATCACGCCCAAGCAGATCGACGACATGGTCGCCGACGGCACGCTGTCCGGCGGCATGCTGCCGAAGATCGGCTCGGCGCTCGATGCGGCGCGCAACGGCGTCAAGGGCGTGCACATCATCGACGGCCGCGTCGAACACGCGCTGCTGCTGGAAATCCTGACCGACCACGGCGTCGGCACCATGATCAAGTCGCACTAAACGACGCACAGCTCAACAAAGCCCGCCCTGGCGGGCTTTTTCAATGGCAACCCCGGTATCGCGATGAAAACCCCCGTCTGGCTGTTCGATCTCGACAACACGCTGCACAACGCCAGCCCGCACATCTTCCCGCACATCAACCGGGCGATGCGCGAATACATCGAACGCCACCTCGGCGTCGACGAGCACGAAGCCACGCGCATCCGGCAGGACTACTGGGAGCGTTACGGAGCCACGCTGCTCGGTCTGATGCGCCACCACGGCACCGACCCTCGGCACTTCCTGCGCGAAACCCACCAGTTCCCCGATCTCGCCCGCCTGGTCGTCTTCGAAAAGCCACTACTGCACACCCTGCGCCGGCTGCCCGGGCGCAAGATCATCTTCTCCAACGCGCCGCGCCACTACACCGACGCCGTGCTCGGCATCACCGGCCTCGATGCCTGCTTCGACGCGATCTATTCGGTCGAGAACGTCCGCTTCCAGCCCAAGCCGATGCTCGCCGGCTTTCGCGCCCTGCTCCGCGCCGAGCGCCTCGATCCGCGCCGCTGCATCATGGTCGAGGACAGCCTGATCAACCTGGTCACCGCCAAAAAGCTCGGCATGAAGACCGTGTGGGTGAGCGCTGGCTCACGTCAATCGCCTTTTGTTGACGTTAAAATCCGTTCGGCAACACAACTCTTACAATGCTACGGTCGATTGCAAATTTCGGCCAAAAATGAAATCTGAGGAGGGGACACCGATGGCGACAAAACCGGGCGAACGCCGCCTGCAAATCCTGCAGACGCTGGCCGAAATGCTGGAAACCCCGAAAGGGGAAAAGATCACCACCGCCGTGCTGGCCGGCAAGCTGGACTGCTCCGAAGCGGCGCTCTACCGCCACTTCGCCAGCAAGGCGCAGATGTTCGAAGGGCTGATCGAATTCATCGAACAAAGCCTGTTCAGCGTGATCAACCAGATCACCTCGGAAGAAAGCGAAGGTTTCAAGCAGATCGAGCTGATCATCGGCCTGCTGCTGCGCTTCGCCCAGAAAAACCGCGGCATGACCCGGGTGCTGATCGGCGACGCGCTGGTCAATGAAAACGAACGCCTGCAGACCCGCATCAACGCCCTGCTCGACAAGGTCGAGGCGGCCATGAAGCAGGCCCTGCGCATCGCCGCGACGCAGGAAAACCTGAAGCCCGACGCCGATTTCGGCGCCCTGGCCAACCTGCTGCGCTGCTACGTCGTCGGCCGCTGGGAACAATACGCGCGCAGCGGCTTCACGCGCGAACCGCTGACCCAATGGCCGCAGCAATGGCCGATGCTCTACTTCGCCTGCCTGTCGCAATCCGGCCCACCGGGAGCATGAAGCTAGCTATTAACTGCTAGTCGCTAGTATTTAGCAAAAACAGAGGGCGCCGTGGCGCCCCCAAACTTCGCTAACAACTAGCAACGAATGACTAACGACTAGCCTTTCAGATACTCCGCCGCATCCAGCGCAAAGTAGGTCAGGATGCCGTCGGCCCCCGCCCGCTTGAAGGCCAGCAGACTTTCCAGCACGCAGGCCTTCTCGTCCAGCCAGCCGTTCTGGGCAGCCGCTTTCAGCATCGCGTACTCGCCGCTGACCTGATAGGCGTAGGTCGGCACCTTGAACTCGTCCTTGACCCGGCGGACGATGTCCAGATACGGCATACCCGGCTTGACCATGACCATGTCGGCACCCTCTTCGAGATCGAGCGCCACTTCGCGCAAGGCCTCGTCGCTATTGGCCGGGTCCATCTGGTAAGTGTATTTGTTGCCCTTGCCCAGATTGCCAGCCGAGCCGACCGCATCGCGGAAGGGGCCGTAGAAGCTGGAGGCATACTTGGCCGAGTAGGCCAGAATGCGGGTGTAGATCTGACCGGCCGCTTCCAGTTCGCTGCGGATGCGACCAATGCGGCCATCCATCATGTCCGACGGCGCCACCACGTCGGCCCCCGCCTCGGCGTGGCAGAGCGCCTGCCGGGCCAGGACATCCAGCGTTTCGTCGTTGAGCACGTAACCGGTCTCGTCGATCAGGCCATCCTGCCCGTGGCTGGTGTAGGGATCGAGCGCCACGTCGGTAATCACCCCAAGCTCCGGAAACTCGCGCTTCAAAGCCCTGACCACGCGCGGCACGAGGCCGTCGGCGTTGTACGCCTCCTCGGCACCCAGCGATTTCAGCGAGGCGTCGATCACCGGGAACAGCGCCAGCGCCGGAATACCCAGCTTGACCGCACGCTCCGCCGTTTTCAGCAAACCATCCAGCGACTGTCGCTCGACCCCGGGCATCGACGACACCTTCTCGACCCGCCGCTCGCCATCCAGCACGAACACCGGGTAGATGAAATCGTTTGCCGTCAGCACCGATTCCCGCATCAGACGGCGGGAGAAATCATCACGCCGCATCCGGCGCATCCGGGCTCCGGGAAAACCACCGCTCACAACAGTCATGCTTCAACCTCGTTCAATTCGACACTGAAAATTTTCAACCGTGGAGGAACTTCTTTCCTTGACCCGCGTCACAGACTGCAGATGGCACGCGCTGTCTCCCGCTTCACCTCCCTGAGCGGGTGCCTTGACTACGTTAAGGCATTTTGGCCCCCGGACCCCCCTTATCCGGGGGCCCTTTATTTTCCTTCGGCTTGATTTCGATCTCCAGCCATTTGGCGAGCACCCGCTCCGCCTCCTCGACGCCCGTCTTCTTCAGGCTGGAAAAAAGCTGGACCGAGTACAGTTCGGCATCGCCCCAGGTCGCCACTTCGGCCTTCACCGAGCGCAGGGACTTGGTCTGCTCCTGGCGGCTCAATTTGTCAGCCTTCGACAGCAGGATGTGGATCGGCCGGCCGGTCGGCCGGAACCAGTCGATCAGGCGCAAATCCAGGTCCGTCATCGGACGCCGGATATCCATGATGACCACCAGCCCGGCCAGTTGCTCGCGCTTGTTCAGATAAGGCCCGATCAGCCCTTCCCACTGCGAGCGAATTGCCTCGGGGGCCTTGGCATAGCCGTAGCCCGGCAGGTCGACGAAATATTTGCCGTCGGCCAGCGTGAAATAGTTCAAATGCTGCGTCCGGCCCGGCGTCTTGCTGACGTAGGCCAGCCGAACGCGTCCGGCCAGCGTATTGATGGTGGAAGATTTGCCGGCATTGGAGCGCCCGGCGAAGGCGACTTCGCGGACGGAATCCTGCGGCA
>CAIXSK010000387.1 GCA_903922075.1 uncultured beta proteobacterium
GCGCAGGGGCCCCCAGGCCAGATAGGCGGCGCCGCTGAGGCAGGCCGCCCAGCCGATCAGCACGTTCGACAGCGCGCAGCCGGCGACGCCCAGCGGCTCGCCCAGCCAGCCCTCGAGCGCGAAGCCGCGGGCCAGCACGGCATGGACGCCGAGGCTGACCAGGCCGATGCCCATCAGCACGCGCGGCTTGCCCAGGGCGTTGCAGAAGGCGTAGAAAGTCCGGTAAACCAGCGCCGCCGGCAGGCTCCAGGCGAGAATCGCCAGGTATTGACGGACCTTGGCGTCGACCGCGGCATCCATCTCGGCCAGGCCGAGCAGCGCATCGGGGTGGAGCAGAAAGAGGACGCCGGGCAGCGAGAGCAGCATGGCCAGCCAGAAACCCTGATGCAGGATGCCGGCAACCTCGCCATCTCGGCGGGCGCCATGCAGATGGGCGACGACCGGCCCGACCGCCTGCAGCACGCCGGCCAGCGCGAAGACCAGCGCCACGTGAATGCCGCCGCCGATGGCCACGGCCGCCAGGTCGAGCGAACTGACATGGCCGAGCACGGCGGTGTCGATGACCATCATGCCGATCGACGACAACTGGGCGATCAGGATCGGAAAGGCGTGGGCGATCAGCCCGCGGGCAGCGGTAAGCAACATGGCGCCGGATTGTCGCATGCCGCCCGACCTGGGGACGACTCCCCGCGCCCCGCTGGAGCAAATGCTACGGTCGGGCCAAAATATTGACCAAAATCGAAATTAGTCGGTAGTCGCCTGTTGCCAGTAACTACCTACTACCGACTAATAACTACCCACTACCTAAACGATCCGGGCGCGCAGCGTGCCGACCCCGTCGACACCCGCTTCGAGCAGATCCCCCGGCACCACCGGGCCGACCCCGGCCGGCGTGCCGGTGTAGATCAGGTCGCCGGCTTCCAGCCTGACCATCGTCGACAGCTTGGCGACAATGTCGGCCACCTTCCACATCATCTCGGCAAGGTCGCCGTCCTGGCGCAACTCGCCATTGACCTTCAGCCAGATGCGGCCGGCCGACGGATGGCCGCTCGCCGCCACCGGGCTGATCGCGCCGGCCACCGCCGACTGGTCGAAACCCTTGCCCATATCCCACGGATGCCCCTTCTCCTTGGCCTTGGCCTGGATGTCGCGGCGGGTCAGGTCGAGGCCGACGGCGTAGCCGAAAATCAGGTCTTTTGCGGCATCGACCGTAGCATTCTCGGCACCGGCACCGAGGGCGACGACCATCTCCACTTCGTGATGCAGGTTTTGGGTCGCCGGCGGATATTTCACCCTGACCTCTCCCGCTCCACCCACCACGGCATCGCCCGGCTTGGTGAAGAAAAACGGCGGCTCGCGCCCTTCGGCCTGTTCGGTCGCGCCCATCTCGCGGGCGTGATCGGCGTAATTGCGGCCGACGCAGAACACCCGGCGCACCGGAAAACGCCGGTCGCTAGCGATGATCGGCAAACTGGAAACGGGATGCGGAGCGAAGACGAAATCCATGGCGAGCTTCCTGAAAAGACTGGCAAAACGCGAGTTTGCAATATTTCACGGAGACTCGGCCAGCCCGATGTTAAAGTTTCCTCCACGCAAATTCGAACGACATAAGACACGGCATGATCGCATCACGATCGCTGCGCATTCTCCCCTGGTGTGCCGCCCTCATCTCCGGCCAGGCCGTCGCCCTCGGATTGGGGGAAATCAACCTCCAGTCCCGCATCGGCGAGCCGATCCGGGCCGCGATTCCGCTGCTCTCGGCCAGCGAACGACTCGATCCCGGCTGCTTTTCGCTGGCCGCCATTCCCGGCAGCGACATCCCGGTCATCACGGCCGGACGCATCGAGTTGCGGCGCGGCAGCCATGGCGACCATCTGCTGATCACCGGCCGGACCCCCATCGCAGAACCGATCTTCATGATCAATGTAAAAATCGCCTGCAATTTTGACCTGCAACGCGAATACACCCTGCTGCCGCTACCGCCCGAGACCCAAGAGCCGACGGTCGGCGAGGCGGCGGCCGCCATGCCCGGGCCGGCGCCAATAAAGCCGCGGCGGGTGCGTGAAACGCTCGCGGCCGACGCCGGCGGCGAATCGCCCCGAAAACCCGCCGACTCCCGGCCACCGGCCGCCAAAAAGCCCCGCCCTCCCCTTGCCTCCCGCACGACAGGCAAGGACAAACTCGTGCTCGGCGCCGCGCTCGACGAACTGCCGCCACCGGCCGCCGGCGATCCGCTGGCACCGGCCAGCGCCCTTGAGGAACGCATGCTGAAGATGGAAACGACGCTGCACCTGATCACCGAGCAGGTCGACAAACTCGATGCCGCGCTGGCGCTGAACGCCGAAGCCCGCGCCATGCGCCAGAGGCTGCAGGACATGCAGGCCCGTCAGGGCGCCGCCATCCTGCCCGTTGCCGAAGCCGCCCCGCCGCCTACCCCCCCCGTCCGCAGCGACAGCCGCCACGACGGCTGGGTCGAACTGGTACTCGGCATCCTGCTCGGCGGCAGCGTTTCCGCCACCGTCGCCCATCTGGTCAGCCGTCGTCCGGGCAATTCACGTCCCTTCGACCTGCCGCCGCCGCACATCGCCAAGCCGCGGCAGGTCTGAAGCTTCACACCGGGTTGTCGAGATCGACGAACTCGCAGACGATGCCGAACCGCTGTGCCAGATGCCCGGCCAGCGCCTGTACCCCGTAACGCTCGGTGGCATGATGGCCGGCGGACAGATAGGCGACGCCGCTTTCGCGGGCCAGATGCACGGTCTGCTCCGAAATTTCGCCCGACAGGTAGGCATCGACACCGAGCGCGATGGCCTGTTCGAAATACCCCTGCGCCCCGCCCGAACACCAGCCGATGCGCCGGACCACCCGGCCATCGCCGGCAACCACCAGCGGTAGCCGACCGAGGACGCCGGCGACCCGCTCAACCAGCGTCGCCAGGTCGCAAGGTTCGGCCAACGAACCCAGCCAGGCGATATCCTGCTCGCCGAACCGCCCCTCCGGCAGCCAACCGAGACGGCTGGCCAACTGGGCGTTGTTGCCCAGCTCGGGATGAGCATCAAGCGGCAGATGATAGGCCAGCAGGTTGATGTCGTTGGCCAGCAAACTGCCCAGCCGCTTGCGCCGGATGCCGGTCACCCGGCCATCCTCGCCCCTCCAGAACCAGCCGTGGTGAACCAGAATGGCATCGGCATGGCGCTCGACGGCGGCGTCGACCAGCGCCAGGCTGGCCGTGACGCCCGCCACCAGGCGGACGATCTCGGGACATCCTTCCACTTGCAGACCATTTGGGCAATAATCCCTGAACTTTCCGGGCTGCAATAGCCCGTCCAGATAGTTCACCAATTCTTCGCGCTTCATCGAGACAATTTCCATGCACAGGTTGTGGCTGATTTTTGCACAAACGGTGACCGTTGCGCTGGCCATTCTGTTCGTCGTCTCGACGCTCAAACCTGAATGGCTGCCGCAGCGGCAAGCCGTCGTCGCCCTGCAGGAGGCGCCGGCCCCCGACGACGAAAGCAAGGCGCCGACCGGCTCCTACCGCGAAGCGGCGCGCGCCGCCCTGCCCTCGGTCGTGCACATCTACACGACGCAGGAAATCAAGCAGCCGCGCCATCCGCTGTTCAACGACCCGATCTTCCGCCATTTCTTTGGCGACCGGCTGGAAGGCCAGCCGCAGCGCAATTCCGGCCTCGGCTCCGGGGTCATCGTCAGCGCCAGCGGCTATATCCTGACCAACTTCCACGTCATTGAACGCGCCGATGACATCCAGGTCTCGCTCAACGACGGCAAGACCTACAAGGCGAAGATCATCGGCAGCGACCCCGAATCCGACCTCGCCATCCTGCAGATCAAGGCCGACAAATTGCCGGCCATCACCTTCGGCCAGGCCGACAGCCTGCACGTCGGCGACGTCGTGCTGGCCATCGGCAATCCGTTCGGCGTCGGCCAGACGGTGACCATGGGCATCGTCTCGGCGCTCGGCCGCTCGCACCTCGGCATCAACACCTTCGAGAATTTCATCCAGACCGATGCGGCGATCAACCCGGGCAATTCCGGTGGCGCGCTGATCGATGTCAATGGCAACCTGGTCGGCATCAACTCGGCGATCTATTCGCGGACCGGCGGCTCGCTCGGCATCGGTTTCGCCATTCCGGTCTCCAGCGCCCGCAGCATCATGGAGCAGATCATCCGCACCGGCGCCGTGACGCGCGGCTGGATCGGCGTCGAGGCGCAGGAAATCACCCCCGAACTGGCCGAATCCTTCGGCCTGCCCGACAACGAAGGCGCCCTGATCGCCGGCGTCGTCCGCGGCAGCCCGGCCGACACCGCCGGCATCCGCCCCGGCGACGTGCTGCTGACGGTCAACGGCAAGCCGGTCAAGGATCCGCAGGTCATGCTCGATTTGATTGCCGCGCTGAAACCGGACGAGCGCACTGCCTTCCGCCTGCGCCGCGACAAGAGCATCGTCGAAGTCCAGGTCAAGATCGGCAAGCGCCCGGCCATGCGGGCCGAACAAGAGTAATCGCCATGTGCCAGTTGCTCGGCATGAACTGCAATGTGCCGACCGATATCTGTTTTTCGTTCAGCGGTTTCCAGGCCCGCGGTGGCGCCACCGACGTGCATTCCGACGGCTGGGGCATCGCCTTCTTCGAAGGCAAGGGCACCCGGCTCTTTCTCGATCCGCAACCCTCGAGCACCTCGCCGGTCGCTGAACTGGTGCGCCGCTACCCGATCCGCTCGATGAACGTCATCGCGCACATCCGCAAGGCGACGCAGGGCGCCGTCGGGCTGGAGAACACCCACCCGTTCATGCGCGAACTGTGGGGCCGTTACTGGATCTTCGCCCACAACGGCAACCTGTTCGATTTCATGCCGCCACTCGACGGCAGCTTTGTCCCCGTCGGCCTGACCGACAGCGAGCGCGCCTTCTGCTGGCTGCTGCAGGAACTGCGCCGCCGCTTCGGCAGCCATGTGCCAACGCGCAGTGCGCTGTTCGAGGCGATTCATGCGCTGACCCTGGAAATTGCCCAGCATGGCGAATTCAACTTCCTGCTCTCGAACGGCGACTGCCTGTTCGCCCACGCCTCGACCAGGCTCAGCCACATCGTCCGCCAAGCACCGTTCGCCCAGGCGCACCTGAAGGATCAGGATCTGAGCGTCGATTTCAGCGACGTCACCTCGCCAGACGACCGCGTCGCGGTGATCGCGACGCTGCCGCTGACCGATAACGAAGTGTGGACCGAAATGCCGCCGGGAACGCTGTGGTGGTTCGAGGAAGGGGCGCCGGTCAAGACCTTGCCGACGCGGCCGGGACCGGTCAAAAAACCCTGATCAGTTGCCGGGCAGCTTGCGGAATTCTTCTTCCGCCTGATCCATCTCGGGATCCATTTTTGGCGAATTTTCCGGGCTTACCGTAGCATTCTCGACGACAGGCGTCGGCCGCGACACGAAACGGGAGGCCAGGATACCCAACTCATAGAGCAGGCACATCGGAATGGCCAGCGCCAGTTGCGAGACGACGTCCGGCGGCGTGACCACGGCGGCAACGACAAAGGCGCCGACGATGAAATACGAACGCCACTCCTTCAGCTTCTCGACGGTGACCACGCCAAGCTTGACCAGCACGACCAGCGCCACCGGCACCTCGAAGGCGATGCCGAAGGCGAGGAACATGGTCATTACGAAGGACAGGTAGGCCTCGATATCCGGCGCCGGTGTGATGCTCTTCGGGGCAAAGCTGTTGATGAAGCCGAACACCTGCCCGAACACGAAGAAATAACAGAACGACATCCCGGCCACGAACAGCAGCGTGCTGGAGATGATCAGCGGAATGCCCAGGCGCTTTTCGTGGGCATAGAGGCCCGGTGCGATGAAGCCCCAGGCCTGGAAGAGGATGAACGGCAGCGCCAGCACGAAGGCGACCATGGCGGTGACCTTGAGCGGCACCATGAAGGGCGTGATGACGCCGATGGCGACCATCTTGGTGCCTTCCGGCAGCGCCTTGGTCAGCGGCGCGGCGAGGATGTCGTAGATTTCACCCGGGCCAGGATAGATGCACAGCACACCGAGCACCACGGCGACGGCGATCAGGCTGCGCAGCAGGCGGTCGCGCAATTCGACCAGGTGGGAAATAAAGGAGTCTTCCTGGGCTTCGCTCATGCCGCGGGTTTGCTGGTGGTCGTTTCGGTCACGGCGGCGGGCAAGCCCTCGGCCAGTCTGGTGGTTTCATGCAGGTCGGCCACCGCCTCCTGCGCCGGCGCCTCAATCGCGCTGCGCGCCGTTTCGTATTCCTGGCGCACCGAGCTTTCCAGTTCGCGGGCCGAATCGGTGACCTGTGACTGCAACTTCTTCAACTCGTCGAGCTGGATTTCGCGATTGATATCGGACTTGACGTCATGGACGTAGCGCTGGGCGCGCCCGAGCAGATGCCCGAGCGTGCGTGCCACCTTGGGCAGGCGCTCGGGGCCGATGACGATCAGCGCCACGACGCCGATCACCATCAATTCGGAAAAGCCGATATCGAACATGCTTTTAGTAGTTAGTTATTAGTTACTAGTTTTTAGCTAAAAGCTAACGACTAGCGACTCGCAACTAGCCTTTCGTCTTTTCCTTGACTTCGACGTCGATGGTCTGGCCGCCGACCTGCTGGGTCGGCTTGGCTTCCTCGGCCGGCTTGTCGCCCGCGGTTGCGTCCTTCATGCCGTCCTTGAAACCCTTGACGGCGCCGCCGAGGTCCTGGCCGACGTTACGCAGCTTCTTGGTGCCGAAAATGAGCATGACGATGACCAGAACGATCAGCCAGTGCCAGATGGAAAAACTGCCCATGATTTGTCTCCTAGAGGCGTTTGAGCATGGGGCCGACCGGGTCCGGTCCGCCCACGATATGCGCGTGCAGGTGCGGCACTTCCTGCTGCCCCACGCGTCCGCTATTGATGATCACCCGGAAACC
>CAIXSK010000388.1 GCA_903922075.1 uncultured beta proteobacterium
CGCCGAAACCCACCGCCTGGAAGCCCCGGGTCAGGCTTTCGACGTCCAGCTCTTCGCCGCGCCGGTGCTCGCCTGGTCGCGCTTTTCCATCCCCGCCAGCCCGCTGCCCAAGAGCACGCTGCAGGCGCTGGCCGTCCAGCTTGGCGCCCATGTCTTCGGCGGCGATGCCAAACTGGCGCTGGCTGATTTCCTGTTCAGCCCGGACCAGTTGCCGCGCAGCTTCTGCGACACCTGGCAACTAACCAAACAACTCGGCGAAGTCGCCCTGGCCGGCAGCCACCTGGCCATCGACACCAACGGCATGCCGGAAACCAACCGCTTCCTGTCGGACGTCCGCTACCTGGTCGGCGCCATCGCCGTGCCACGCGGCAAGCCGCTGTTCCGCTGGAACGAGGCCGACGGCAGCAAGGACGGCGCGCTCAAGGAATGGCTCAAGCAGGGCAGCCCGAACCTCGAACCGCTGCTCACCGGCTGCGCCTGGCAGCCGCTGCTGCCGGACGCCTACCACGCCGCCTGCCGCAATGCCGACCGCCTGTCGCGCCCGTATTCGCTGAAGGCCTCGGTGGCCTTCCTGCAGACCATGCTCGGCCTGATGCCGGCTGACATCCGCGCCGTCGTCGGCCCCTGCTACGACCGCCGGATGGAGGAATACCGCGTCGGCCTCGGCCCAACCACTGGCGACGAGATCTACCACGGCATCGTCTGGCCGCTGCTCGGCGCCGAAGACGAAGCGACCGACGCTGCCGGCGAAATCGAAGCCGTGCTGCGTGAAGCCGGCGTCAAGGACGTCCTCTTCCTCGACCACCACTTCCCGATGGAATTCTGCGACGACTGCGGCGCCCCGCTCTTCCCCAACCGCGAAGCCGAACTGGTGCACGCCGAAATGCCGGAGCAGCCGGCGGCCAATTCGCAGGTGCTGCACTGAGCGCGATGAATTGCAGGATTGAACCGCAGAGACGCAGAGGCGCGGAGAAAGACCAACAAAAAATGGTCTTTCGATTTTCTCTGCGCCTCTGCGTCTCTGCGGTGAGGTTTTGACCTTGCCGCTCCCCGCCTCCAACGCCGACTGGCTGGCGCGCAGCCAGGCGGCCGTCTGGCACCCGTGTACGCAGATGCGGCACCATGCGCAGGCGGGTTCGCCGACCCACCTGCCGCTGGTCCCCATCGCCCGCGGCGAAGGCGCCTGGCTCTACGACTTCGACGGCAAGCGCTACCTCGACGGCATCAGCTCGTGGTGGACCAACCTGTTCGGCCACGCCAACCCGCGCATCAACGCGGCTTTGCGCGAGCAACTGGAAACACTGGAACACGTCATGCTGGCCGGCTTTACGCACCAGCCGGTGGTCGAACTGTCCGAGCGCCTCTCGGCCCTGACCGGCGGCGCCCTCGGTCACGCCTTCTACGCCTCGGACGGCGCCTCGGCCACCGAAATCGCGCTGAAGATGAGCTTTCACTACTGGCGCAACGTCGGCCGGCCCGAGAAGGCCGAATTCCTCTGCCTGGCCGGCAGCTACCACGGCGAAACGGTCGGCGCGCTGGCCGTCACCGACGTCGCCCTCTTCAAGGACGCCTACGCGCCGCTGGTTCGCGCCGCCACCGTCGTCCCCTCGCCCGATTTCCGCCTGGCCGAAGCCGGCGAAAGCCCGGCCGATGTCGCCTGGCGGGCTGCCGCGGCGCTGCAAGCCCATCTCGAAGCCCACGGCGAGCGTATCGCCGCGCTGATCGTCGAGCCGCTGGTCCAGGGCGCCGCCGGCATGGCAATGTACGACCCGGAATACCTGCGCCTCGCCCGCGCCCTGTGCGACCGTTTTGAGGTCCACCTGATCTGCGACGAAATCGCCGTCGGCTGCGGCCGCACCGGCACTTTCTTCGCCCACGAGCAGGCGGGCATCCGCCCCGACCTGATGTGCCTGTCGAAAGGTATCTCCGGCGGCTACCTGCCGCTCTCCATCGTGCTGAGCAGCGACGCCATCTACGCCGCCTTCCTCGACGACTCGGTCGCCCGCGCCTTCCTCCACTCGCACAGCTACACCGGCAATCCGCTGGCCTGCCGCGCCGCGCTGGCGACGCTGGACATCTTCGAAGCCGACGACATCCTTACGGTCAACCGCCAAAAAGCAGCAAATATCAGCGCCGCCCTCGCCCCGCTGGCCTACCACCCGCAAGTCCGCCACCTCCGCCAGCGCGGCATGATCGCCGCCTTCGACGTAGCAACCGACGACCCGCACTTCTCACGCCGCTTCTATCGTGCCGCGCTGGAGCGCGAAGCCCTGATCCGGCCGATCGGCAACACGGTTTATCTAATGCCGCCATATATCGTCAGCGACGAGGAAATCGCGCATCTCGCACAAGCCATCGCGGGAGCCTTGGGAGCAGCGCTTAAATGATCGAAGACCGCCTGACCGCCGAACTCGCCGAAATCGCCGCCGCCGGCCTGACCCGTCGTCGGCGCGTGCTGGAAACGCCCTGTGGCCGGAATGCTACGGTCGATGGCAAAAAAGTGCTGAATTTCGCATCCAACGACTACCTCGGCCTGGCCGGCAATGCCGAGATCGCCCGGGCGCTGGCCGATGGCGCGGTCCAATGGGGCGCCGGCAGCGGCGCCTCGCATCTGGTCAGCGGCCATCTGGCGCCGCACGAGGCGCTGGAAAAGGAGATCGCCGCCTTCACCGGCTTTCCGCGCGCCCTGACTTTTTCCACTGGCTACCTGGCCAACCTGGCGGTGACGCCGACCCTGGCCGGCCGCGGCGATGCGGTGTTTGCCGACAAGCTGAACCACGCCTCGCTGATCGACGCCATGCAACTGGCCAAGGCCAACGGCGCCGATGTCCAGCGCTACCCGCACAACGATGTCGCGGCGCTGGAAAAACTGCTCGCCGCGAGCAGCGCCACGCGCAAGATCATCGTCACCGACGCCGTGTTCAGCATGGATGGCGACCTCGCGCCGCTGCCGCTGCTTTTCGCGCTGGCCGAACGCTACGACGCCTGGCTGGTCATCGACGACGCGCACGGCTTCGGCGTGCTCGGCCCGCAGGGTCGGGGCAGTCTGGCCCATTTCAACCTGCCCGCCGCGCAGCGCATCCTGCTGATGGGCACGCTGGGCAAGGCGGCCGGCGTCGGTGGGGCCTTCGTCGCCGGTTCCGAGACGGCCATCGAATACCTGCTGCAGAAGGGCCGCAGCTACATTTTCACGACCGCCCAGCCGCCGGCCGTCGCCTGCGCGCTTTCGAAGAGCCTGCAACTGATCCGTAACGGCGACGCCCTGCGCGCCAGTCTGATCGCCCGCATCGCCCAGTTGCGCGACGGGCTGGCCGGCCTGCCGCTCAAACTGCTGCCCTCGCCGACCGCCATCCAGCCGCTGATCGTCGGCGCCAACGAGGCTGCCGTCGGCCTGTCGAAAGCGCTGTGGGAACGCGGCCTGTGGGTGCCGGCGATCCGCCCGCCGACGGTGCCCAAGGACACGGCCCGGCTGCGTATTTCGGTCTCCGCCGCGCACACCGCCGCCGACATTGAAAGCCTGGTCGCCGCGCTGAAGGAACTGGCATGACAGCGCCGCTGGTTTTCCTGCCCGGCTGGTGCCTCGGCCGCGGCCCGCTGAATGCTACGGTCGAGGCAAAAAAAGGCCAAATTTTCGATTTGCCCGGTTACGGCGAAACCCCGCTGATCCGCGACTTCACCGCCGCCGCCGACGCCATCGCCGCCCGCCTGACACCCGGCACGACGCTGGCCGGCTGGTCGCTCGGCGCTCAACTGGCGCTGGCCGTCGCCGCCCGCCATCCGGCCAAGGTCGGCCAGCTGGTCCTGGTCGCCGGCACGGCCAGCTTCATCCAGCGCGACGGCTGGCCGCAGGCCATGCCGCCGGCCGTGCTGGCCGAATTCACCGCCAGCGTCGCCGCCGACGTCGAGGCCGTGCTGCCGCGCTTCGTCGGCAACTTCAATCGCGGCGACGCCCGCGCCCGGGCCGTCACCGTCGATCTGCTCAAGCTGGCCGACCCGCGTCCCGCCAGCGAAACCCTGCTCACCGGCCTCCACTGGCTGCGCGACGTCGACCTGCGCGAGCTCGCCCCACAGGTCCAGGCACCGACACTGCTCATTCACGGCGCGGCCGATCCGCTGATGCCGCTCGCCGCCGCCGAGGCGCTGGCCACCCTGATCCCGGGCGCCCGGCTGGCCGTGCTCGACGGCTGCGCCCACGCCCCTTTCCTGTCTCGCCCGGACGACTTCCATGCTGCGCTGTGCAGCTTCCTGCATGAATAAGCCGTCCAAATCCCGCATCCGCCAGTCGTTCGAGCGCGCCGCGCCGACCTACGACAGCGCCGCCGCCATCCAGCGTCACATCTGTGCCGAGCTGGCCGCAGGCCTGCCGGCGATCAACCCGGCCCGCATCCTCGACGCCGGTTGCGGCACCGGCCACGCCCAAACCGCGCTGCAGGCGCGCTTCCCGGCCGCCCACGCCATCGCTCTCGACCTTTCGTCGGCCATGCTGCATCGGGTAAGCGCCCCGTGCGGCCGGATTGCCGGCGATCTTGAACACCTGCCGCTGGCCGATGCCAGCCTCGATCTCTACTGGTCCAGCCTGGCCGTGCAATGGTGCGATCTCGCCACCGTCCTCCACGAAGCCCGGCGCACCTTGCGTCCCGACGGTCTCCTCGCGCTGGCCAGCCTCGGCCCGGAAACCTTCAGGGAACTGCGGCACGCTTTTGCCGGCGTCGACGCCTACCGGCACACGCTGGCCTTTCACAGCCTCGAAGAAATCGGCCAACTGGCCGCGGCGGCCGGCTTTGCTACGGTCGGCCTGAAAAAAGACCAAAAAACCGCCCATTACGCCGACCTCCAGACCCTGCTCCGCGCCGTCAAGGCCATCGGCGCCAACCAGATCGGCGACGGCCGGCGCCCCGGCCTGATGAGCCGCAGCACCTTCCAGCGCGCCGAAGCGGCGATCGAGACCCTGCGCACCCCGGCCGGCCTGCCACTGACTTACGACGTAATCACGCTCTACGCCCGTCCATGAACCCCGCCTATTTCCTGACCGGCACCGATACCGAAATCGGCAAGACCTTCGTCACCTGCGCCCTGCTCCACCGCGCCCGGCTTGATGGCCTGCGCGCCGCCGGCCTCAAGCCGATTGCCGCCGGCACCGATGCCGCCGGGCGGAACGACGACGTCGAAGCCATCCGCGCCGCCGGCAACGTCGAACTGCCGCGCGAAATCGTCAATCCGTATTGTTTCGGGCCGGCCATCGCGCCGCACATCGCGGCCGCCGAAGAAGGCCGCCGCATCGAGTTCGAAACCATCGTCGCCGCCTGCGATCAAGCCCGGCAGCAGGCCGACCTGGTCATCGTCGAAGGCGTCGGAGGATTTTGCGTTCCGCTGAGCGCGGAACGCAGCACGGCCGACCTGGCGGTGACGCTCAACCTGCCGGTGATCATTGTCGTCGGCATGCGCCTGGGCTGCATCAATCACGCGCTGCTGACGGCAGAAGCCATCGCCGCCCGCGGCCTGCCATTGGCCGGCTGGGTCGCCAACCGCATCGACCCGGCAATGGCGCGCTTCGCCGAAAATCTGGACACCCTGGAAAAACTGCTGCCGGCCCCACTGCTCGGCGTCGTGCCGTACGGGCCGGAAGGCGGCGCCCCCGGCGCCGCCCGCTACCTGAAACTACCCGGCGCTTAACACCGAAGCGACCTCGCGCAGCCGCAGCTGCAACCCGGTCACCGCATCGCCCAACCCGTCAATCTCGCCCAAGCGAGCCTGATGCTCAACGGCAGCCGCATCGGCTGCCCCGCCGTCATCGGAAAAAGTCGCCAGCAAACCCTTGATGGTATGCGCCTCGCGCCTCAGCGCCGTGGCGTCGCTCTGCGCGAAAGCGGCCGCGATGGCCGTGCAGTTGTTGTCTACATCCTGCAGGTACATGTCCACCATCATTGCGTAAATCTCTTCGTCACCGCCCAATCGCTCAAGAATCGACCCACGGTCCAGCACGAATGCTTCAGCCATACATTTCTCCATTGCGCCCCGGCGATCCTCTGCGCCAGGACTGACGAACATTCAGATTTGCGGCGCTTCCTCGTCTTGGAAGCGCTGACGAATTTCCAGAACCTGATCCCAGCCGGCCAGAAAAGCCTCGATGCACAGCGGGTCGAAATGCTTGCCGCGCCCATCTTCCAAAAACTTGCGGGCATCGTCCAGCGGCCATGCCCGCTTGTACGGGCGCTCCGAAGTCAGCGCATCGAAGACGTCCGCCACCGCGACAATGCGGCCGAACAACGGAATCTGATGGCCCTTGAGACCATGCGGGTAGCCCGTCCCGTCGTATTTCTCGTGGTGCGAAATTGCCACCTCGGCGCCCGCCCGCATGATTTCGGAACGGCTGTCCCTGAGCAGTTCGTGGCCGATCCGCGCATGCCCCTTCATGACCTCGAACTCCTCCGGGGTCAGCTTGCCCGGCTTGAGCAAAATGTAGTCGGGAATGCCGATCTTGCCCACGTCGTGCATCGGCGCCGCCTCAAGGACCAACTGCTGCTGGGCCAGGCTGAGATCCAGCCCCTGGGCAACGACCTGCGAATAGTGCGCCATGCGCTGGATGTGCGCGCCGGTCTCCGGATCGCGGAACTCGGCCGCCCGCGAGATGCGGAAGATCAGCTCCTTTTCGCGCTCGCGGATTTCCTCGGTTCTCGCGTCGACCAGCGCGGTCAGATGCTCAGCCCGGTCGGCCAGGAATTTCTGGCCGGTACGCAGCGACAGCATGTTGCGGGCGCGCGCCGAAAACTCGATGCGATCGATCGGCTTGGTCAGGAAATC
>CAIXSK010000389.1 GCA_903922075.1 uncultured beta proteobacterium
ATCGTCGGTCGCCATCAGAATTTCCTTCAATTTCTCTCAGGTTTCTATGGCCATTATTTTAATTTCTCAGGGATTTCGCGGGGTCGATTTCCTGCGAAAACCTCCTGCTTATCTGCATTTCAAGGCTTTTGCAGGGCCGACGATGTACCAGGATTTCCTGCGCCCCTGAGGACCGGTGAAATTTCGATTTTGGGCAAAATTTCCGGCCGACCGTAGCATTCCGGAAGAATTCGTCGGCGACTGGCTAAAATCGCAACCCATTCTGGAAAACAATAGTGGCCATCAACGAAATTAGCGACGGCGGCTACACTCAGCGGCTGGAGTTTGAAATCAAGGCGACCGAGATCACGGATTAAATACACACCGATACACAAATATATTGACTGGTGTGTATTGGTGTGTATAATTGCACACAGCAATTCGGAAAGGGCCTTTATGAACTCACAAAAGCTGATCCGGATGCTGGAAGATGATGGCTGGAGACAAGCGCGTGTAGTAGGTAGCCACCACCACTTCAAACACCCGACAAAGCCGGGCCTTGTGACGGTTCCACACCCGAAGAAGGATTTGCCAGTCAGAACAGTGAGCAGCATCCTGAAACAAGCCGGGCTTAAATAGCCCGGCTTTTTCGGCAGCAAACTGTACAAACTAGTGACTTTTGATCTTTTCTATCAACTTTTTTCAGGTACTTACTTAGGAGATGAATATGGAATTTCCCATCGCAATCCATAAGGATGATGGGAGCGTTTACGGTGTGACCGTTCCGGATATCCCGGGCTGTCACTCTTGGGGCGATTCCATCAACGATGCTATTCGCAACGCGAAGGATGCAATTTATAGCCACATCGAGACCCTGCTTGAGCTTGGCGAGCAAGCGGACTTCTCGGCATCAGTAATCGACGAACTGGCCGGCAAGGAAGAATTCGTCGGCGCAATCTGGGCTCTGGTCGATGTAGACCTTTCCGAGCTTGACCCGAAACCAGAGCGCGTCAACATCAGCCTGCCTCGCTTCGTTCTTAGACGTATTGATGAATACACAAAAGCCCATCACGAAACCCGGAGCGGGTTTCTGGCAAGGGCAGCCATGCATGCCTTGGCAACATAGAGGGATACCAAAACAACATTCATTAAACCCGCCGCGTGGCGGGTTTTTTTTGCCACCAGAAAACCTGAACAACCCTGTGGATTGAGCTGGATGAGGTGGCGCTGGGAGCGTAATAACAATTGTTATGACCCCGATTATTCCGTGACCCCAACCCGGCCGGCGAGGACATCACTTGGGCCGAGGCGATGTACCGTGATTTCCTGCGCACCTGAGGGCCGGTGAAACTTCGATTTTGGGCAAAATTTCCGGCCGACCGTAGCATTTCGTAAACTTTCGGCACCGACAGGTAGTGAACGACCCTTTGCGGAAGTTGAACCTGTGGGCGCTCTGAGTCGGCTTCACACATAGAAGCCGACGATGCAAAATGGTTGGCCGAGTTTATAGTCCATTTCGGCAGCCAGCCCGTACGTCAGGAATCAAGCAATGAGACTCAAGCAATATCAGGTTGATGCATTTGCCACATGTGTTTTCGAGGGCAACCCGGCAGCGGTGTGTCCGCTGGATCATTGGCTGGACGATAAGAATAACAATTGTAACAATTGGGGTCAGACCCCGATTATTTTATGGGTTGGCTACTACGCGGTCTCCGCACGCATGCTCGCATACCTTGGGTACGAGCACGCCACCCGCTACCATTTGCGCAAAAAAGTCGCTTACGAATGAGCGAGCACGCTCAAGGGCGTTTTCATCGTTGTTTACCCAGTTTGTACTGGTGCTGTGAGAACTTGCAGTCCAGTTGAGATGTCCTGAACTTGTATCGATTAAGTCCCACTTAACGCTAAAGTTCGGGCCTAAACCACCTGTAACCGTCCCGGATGGAAAAATAATTAGCCGGTGTGTCGCGCCCAGTGCTTGCTCATTATTGGTGTTTGCCTGAATCACTTCGCGAACAGGTACGCGCATCTCGCTTCTTGGTCCCATCCATGTTCTTCCGGCGGGCGCGGATGATAGAGCGAATTCACCACGAATCGAGGATCGCTCAAACCAAAACTGGGCTTGTTTGATGCTACGCTTTTCGAATTCCTCTCCGAGTAGGCGCTCTACCTCGCTCAGAAATAATTTTCCGATTTCTTTCTCTCGCAAATCAAGAAATGAATACACATATATGCTTCGAACGTCCCGCGTACCCCGGTACGGGTCAGATGGTGAATACCGAGTATTCATTGCGCAGCCGGTAAAGAAAACTGACAACAAAATAACAACGCCAATTCGAAGGAAATTCATCGTCATTCCTGAGTGTGTGAATAGCAGCCATTCAGTAGAGAAATGCCAATTTAGTATTTATGAATTCCCATGGCATTTTCTGAGAATGTTAGCCTACTTCAACTAATCGGGCTATCCAGCTTCGGTCGCTCGTGGCCGATAGCCTCCAGGCGACCGTGCTCCAAACAACAGAACGCAATCAGTCGATCAGTGAGGGCCTATTGCCCTCAGTGTCGCGCGTAAGTCGAAGTCTTGCCGTCCTTCTTCACCAGCAGCGTTTCGTAGAACTCGCGGCGGACGCGCGGGGTGGCGGTGCTGTCCTTGTCGAGCATGGTGCACGCTGTTTCGCAGGTCGGGCTGGAGAATTCGCGGCCGGGGGCGCCCAGCGGCAGGCCGGGGACGGCGAGGCCGAGGGCTTTTGGTTTTTCGGTCAGCAGTTCCTTGATCTGGTCGGCGTGGACGTGGCCTTCGATGAAGTAGCCGGCGACGGTACCGCTGGGCACGGCTTCGAGATCCTTGGGGACTTTCAGGCGGCGTTTGACGGCGGCCATGTCGTTTTCCGGAACCTGGGTGACCTTGACGGTCAGGCCGTTTTGCCGGAGGTGTTCGGCCCAGTCGATGCAGGCGAGGCAGACGGCGGGCATGAAGACTTCGATGGTCGGCCAGGTTTTGGCCGGGTCGGCCCGGCCGGGGCCGGCGAGCAGGGCGAGGCTCAGAAGCAGCGCGGCTTTCAGCATGGCTTGCCGGCCTTGCAGCCTTTGAGTATCCACAGCGACAGCACGCCGGCGGTTTCGTCGGCCTTGACCTTGCGCGCCATGGAGCCGGCGTCGCGGCCGTTGTCGGTCTTGGCCAGCGGGTCGGCGCCGGCTTCGAGCAGCATCTGGACGTGCTTGGGTCGGCTGGCGTAGGCGGCCATGTGCAGTGGCGTGGCGCCGTCGTTGTCGCGGGCGTTGGGGTCGGCGCCGGCGGCGATCAGGGCTTTCATGGGGCCGAGGTCGCCGTTCATGGCAGCCAGGTGCAGCGGCGTGGAGCCGAGCGAGGTACGGACGTCGCGCTGCTTGGGGTCGGCCTTGAGCAGGCGGCTGACGTCGTTGGCGCTGCCGGTCCGGGCGGCGTCGTGGATGGGCTGGTCGTGGCTGCCCACTTCGGCAAAGGCCGGGGCGCCCAGCAGGGCGGCGAGCAGGAATAGGGTGGAACGCTTCATCAATTGGACCTCTGTCGTCGGGGCGGTTGCTATTGTTCAGGTAGTGTATTCGACAGTCCTTGATCTGTCGCAGTTTCGATTTTTGCTAATATAATGATTTCATTGGCTAATTTTATTGGGCCGTTGGCGGAGCGGGGTATGGGCAGCATTGCGCGTCATCTCATCATCGAAGGGCGGGTCCAGGGCGTTGGCTATCGCTGGTCCATGGTCGAGCAGGCAACGAAGCTCGGCGTGGTCGGCTGGGTGCGTAATCGCGCCGATGGCAGCGTCGAGGCGATGGCCGTCGGCGAAGAGGCGGCGGTGCTGAAACTGATCGCCTGGGCGCGGCGCGGTCCCAGCCACGCCATCGTCCAGCACGTGCATGTCGCCCTAGGCGAGGGGCGTTTCCACGGCTTCGAGCAGGCACCGAACGCCTGACGACAGAATGCTACGGTAGGCCCGAAAAAAGGCCAAAAATCAAAATTTTTCCGCAGTAGCAAATCAGCGCACCGGGCGATTGGCCGGCTTGAGCAGCAGTTCGAACGGCGCCGCCGCTTCGTTTGGCGCGACCGGATAAGGCTTGTTGCCGGCAAAGAGCAGCTTGCGGCCGGCCTCGATGCGGGCGACAACGATCAGGCGGCTTTTCTGGCCGATCAGGTCGCGGTCGACGGTGGCGGCGAAGGGAATGGGTACCTGGGCGCCGTTCAGCGCATAGCTTTGTTCGGCCAGTGTCAGAGGCTTGCCGGGGCGGCCGGTGTCCTGGATCAAAACGGTCAGCGTGGCGTCCGGCGGCAGGGCGATACGCGCCAGATAGGTGACGCGGCCGGCGATGTCGATGAAGCTGCCGGCTGCCGCTGGCGGCGTGGCCTGCGCGCCGGCCGGTGGGGTGGCGCCGCGCGTGCAGCGGCGCTGGTTGCCCTTGCCATCTTCGAAAATGGCGTCGTCGTCCTTGGTATGCAGGCGGATGTCGCCGTTGCGATAGAGCGCGCCCGAGGCGGACGGGACCAGCAGCAGGGTCACCGCTTCGTCGGCGAAATGCAGTTGGGCCAGCGGTCGGCCGTCGGCATTGGCCGAAAAGGAAATGTCGATGCGGCTGCCGTTGTCGCAGGCGTAGGGAATGCGTTCTTCGCCGGCAAAGACGCAGAGCGGGACGAGCAGCGCCAGCAGGGGGCGGAGTTTCACGGTGCTGTGGTTTCCGGCAGGGTGACCCAGTGGCCGTCGATCAGGCCTTCGATGGGCCGGAAGGCGGCCTTGTAGGCCATCTTGCGGCTGGCCGCGATCCAGTAGCCGAGGTAGAGGTAGGGCAGGCCGAGGGCGTGGCATTGCGCGGCCTGCCACAGGATGTTGTAGGTGCCATAGCTGGCGTCGGGAACGTCCGGGTCGTAGAAGGTGTAGACCGAGGACAGACCGTCGTCGAGGATGTCGATCAGGCTGACCATGCGCACGACGCCGTTTTCGGAAAACTCGATCAGCCGGGTGTCGACGCGGCTTTGCAGCAGGAACTGGGCGTACTGTTCGTGGCTGTCCTCGTCCATGCCGCCGCCGGGGTGCCTGGCCTGCTGGTAGCGGTTGTACAGCGCGTAATGCTCGTCGAGGTAGACCAACGGCAGTTCGCGGGCGCGCAGGCCGGCGTGGCGCTTCATGGCGCGGCGCTGGCTGCGGTTCGGCTGCAGGTTGGCGACTGGCAGGCGGACCGGGACGCAGGCGCGGCAGCCGTCGCAGTGGGGGCGGTAGGTGAACACGCCGCTGCGACGGAAACCGGCGCGGACCAGCGCGCTGTAGATTTCGCCGTCGATCAGGTGGGCCGGCGTGGCGACCTGCGAACGCGCCTCGCGGTCGGGCAGGTAGCTGCACGGATAGGGCGAGGTGGCGTAGAACTGCAGCAGCGAGAAGGGCAGTGCGGCGTCGTCGGGCTGGGCCATGGCTATCTCGCAGGGTCGAGGGGATCGGTCGACCAGAGGGTGCGCGGACTGCCGCTTGCCGTCAAGGCCGACAGGCGGGCCAGGAATTCGGCGCGCGGAATCTCCCGTCCGCCAAGCGAAGCAAGGTGGTCGGTGTACATCTGACAGTCGATCATGCCGAATTGGTGGGTCACGAGATAGTCGATCAGGTGGGCGAAAGCGACCTTGGAGGCGTCGCTGCGCCGGGAGAACATCGATTCGCCGTAGAACATCCGCCCGATGGCCATGCCGTACAGGCCACCGACCAGAACGCCATCGGCGTAGGTTTCGACCGAGTGCGCCCAGCCGAGTTCATGCAGGCGCGTGTAGGCATGCCGCATTTCCGGCGTGATCCAGGTACCGTCCTGGCCGTCGCGCGGCGTCGACGCGCAGGCCGCCATCACGCCGGGGAAGTCGCTATCGAAGCGGACTTCGAAGCGGCCGGCGCGCAGGGTCCTGCGCAGCGAACGGGTCAGACGGAATTCTTCGGGGAAAAGCACCATGCGCGGGTCCGGGCTGTACCACAGCGGCTGCCCGTCGACCGTCCCCCACGGAAAGATGCCGCGCCGGTAGGCGTCGAGGATGCGGTCGGGCTGCAGATCGCCGCCGACGGCCAGCAGGCCGCCCATGTCCTCCCGAGCCGATTCGACCGGCGGAAAAAGGTCGAGCGGGCCGAGATAGGGAATCATCGCTGGACTGGCACTCGCCTAGCGGGTGCGCTCTTCGGCCAGCCAGGTGACCGGTTTGGCCTGCTGTTGTTCGAGCCTGATTTCGCAGGCCGGGTCGTCGCATTCGTGGTGTTTTTTGAAGGCGATGACGTGGTCGGCATCGAGCCGGATGCCGATTTTCTCGCCGAGCGCGTGGTTGTGATGCGAGGGCACCAGCGACAAAACCTCGCTGCCGCTGTCGAGCTTCAGCGTGTACAGGATGTCGGCGCCGCGGAAGGCCTTGTGCAGCACCTCGGCCTGCACCGGGCTGGCGTCATCATGAACGATATCGTCCGGACGGAGCAGGACATCGACCTGGCAGCCGTTGTCGCAGGCGGAACAGGTTTCGTTGCACTCGACCGGGGTGTCGGAAATCAGCGTGCCGAGTTCCATCCGCACGCTGTTGTGGTCGCCGACGGTGCCGACGACCAGCACGCCCTGGCCGATGAAGTCGGCGACGAAGCGGTTGGCCGGCCGGTGATAGAGGTTGTAGGGCACGTCCCACTGCTGGATGCGGCCCTCGTACATGATGCCGATTTCGTCGGCCATGGCAAAGGCTTCATGCTGGTCGTGGGTAACCATGATGGCCGTGCAACCCTCGCGTTTTAGAATCTCGCGAACCTCGACCGAAAGACGCTCGCGCAGGCCGACATCGAGGTTGGAAAAAGGCTCGTCGAGCAGGATCAGTTCCGGCCGCGGCGCCAGCGCCCGGGCCAGGGCGACGCGCTGCTGCTGGCCGCCGGAGAGTTCGTGCGGATACTTGCTGCCCTGGCCATGCAGGCCGACCGTGGCCAGCAACTGGCGAACGCGCTGCTGCGCATCTTCGGTCGGATTGCGGCCAAGCCCGAAGGCGACGTTCTGCTCGATGGTCAGGTGCGGGAACAGCGCGTAATCCTGGAAGACCATGCCGATCCGGCGCTTTTCGGGAGATACCCGCTGGCCGGCGCGGCTGACCACCTGGCCATGCAGGCGAATCTCGCCGCCGGCGATATCCTCGAAGCCGGCGATGCAGCGCAGCAGGGTCGTCTTGCCGCAACCCGATGGGCCGAGCAGGCAGGCGATGCTGCCCGCTTCCAGCTGGAAGTTGACGCCATCGACGACGGTATGGGTGCCGTAGCGCTGAACGACGCCATTTAGTTCAAGTTGAGCCATAGCGGTCGATTATAATTCGCATTCACAGACATGCGTACCGCCCATTTTTCCCCCCTGCTCATCGTCGGCCTTGTAGTCGCCGTGCTCGCCGGTCTACCGGTCGCCAGCGTCGGCCTCAATCTTTTTGTCGGCGGGACGAGCGGCACCTGGGCGCATCTGGCCGCGACGGTGCTGCCGGAATACATCGCCAATTCGTTGTGGCTCTGTCTGGGCGTCGGTTGCGGCGTCGGTAGCATCGGCGTGACTACCGCCTGGCTGACCGCGATGCATGAATTTCCCGGCCGGCGCTTTTTCGAATGGGCGCTGGTTCTGCCGCTGGCCGTGCCGGCCTACGTCATGGCCTACGTCTATACCGATTTCCTGCAGTTCGTTGGGCCGGTACAGACCCTGCTGCGCGAAACTTTCGGCTGGCAGCACGGCGATTACTGGTTCCCCGACATCCGTACCCTGCCGGGCGCTATCTTGATGTTCATGAGCGTCCTCTATCCTTACGTTTACCTGCTCGCCCGCACGGCTTTCCTGGAGCGCGCCAGCGGCATGCTGGAAGCCGCTCGGACGCTGGGCATGGGCTCGTGGCGCGCCTTCTTTTCGGTTTCCCTGCCGCTGGCCCGGCCGGCCATCGTCGCCGGCATCGCGCTGGCGCTGATGGAAACCCTGGCCGACTACGGCACGGTGGCCTATTTCGCGGTCAATACCTTCACCACCGGCATTTATCGCGCCTGGTTCTCGCTCGGCGACCGTGTCGCCGCGGCGCAACTGGCGGCGATGCTGCTTGGCTTCGTCCTCTTCCTGCTGATGGCCGAGCGGATGTCCCGTGGTCGCGCCCGCTACAACAACACGACTGGCCGCAACCGGCCGATGGCTGGCGCCCAGTTGCGTGGTCCGTCCGCCTGGCTGGCCACGCTGGCCTGTACCATGCCGTTGCTGCTCGGTTTCGTCCTGCCGGCGATCTTGCTGCTCAAGATGGCGCTGACCGAGGGCGACGCCCAGTTCGGCGAACGTTTCCTGATCCTGTCGCGCAACAGCTTCGTGCTGGCCGGGGCAACGGCTGTCATCGGCGTTTTTCTCGCCCTGTTGCTGGCCTATGGCGCGCGGCTGTCGAAAGCGACCTTCGCCCATGCTTTGAACCGGCTGGTCGGTCTCGGCTACGCGGTGCCGGGAGCAGTCATCGCGGTTGGCGTGCTGATCCCGGTGACCCGTCTCGACAACTGGCTGGCCGGACAGTGGGGGGCCTGGTTCGGCCACAACCCCGGCCTGTTGCTGACCGGTGGCATCGCCGCGCTGATCTATGCCTACCTCGTCCGCTTCCTGGCCGTGGCGTTGCATACGGTCGAATCCAGTCTGGCCAAGATCACACCCAGCATGGACGATGCGGCACGCTGCCTGGGCCTGGGGCAGGGCGAAACGCTGCGCCGGGTGCATGTGCCGATGTTGCGCGGCAGCTTGTTCACGGCCGGTCTGCTGGTTTTCGTCGATGTCATGAAGGAGTTGCCGGCCACGCTGGTCATGCGCCCGTTCAACTTCGATACGCTGGCCACCCAGGCCTATACGCTGGCCTCCGATGAGCGTCTGGCGGAGGCTTCGACCGCTGCGCTGGCCATCGTGGCAGTCGGCTTGTTGCCGCTGATCGCGCTTTCCCGCCAGATCTCTGCGGCTCGGCGCAGGTAGTCAGTCGGTCGGGTTTTTACCCGGTGCTGGCGGGTGGTTTGTCGGTGAAATCAGGCAGGGCATCCTGTTCGTCCAGGAACAGCAAATCCATCGACAGGGCATTGGTAGCAGTGCCGAAGGAATCGGCCGTATGCCGGTCTTCGGTTGCCAGGCTGGTTTCCGTCCGGGTAAATTCGATGATGTTGTCCGCTTCGCCAGCCAGAGGGGCGACCTCGAGAACGAGAATGGAAGGATCGATTGCCGTGTCTGGCGGAATCTGGGCGCCCTGTTGCAGCAACAGGGCGGCGATTTCCTTGTGACCACGTCGCAAGGCCAGGCGAAGCGGCGCACTGGGGCCATCGCTGGCTGCGGCGTTCGGGTTGGCGCCATGCACCAACAGTTCGCGAACGATCGCTTCGTTGCCCTCGAAGCAGGCTGCACGCAAGGGCAGGCCGCGGGTGCCGTGCATGTCGGGTTCCTCGATGTCGGCGCCAGCGTCCAGTGCATCGATCACATCGCTCAGGCGGCCGGCTCGGATGGATTCGATTAGCTGGCTGGTAGTGAATCCCTTGCTCGTCATTTTCCTGAGTTCCTCGACAGTCCCGGAATTGTAGGCAATCACCGGGACTTTTGCGAGGGCAGGATTATTTGAAGCCGACGCGGTCGAAAATGATCTGGGCCTTGGCTTGATACATGGCCAGATTCTTGACCGGCAGTTTGTCGGCCTTGAACTTGCCCAGCGAATCCAGCGCCGGATTGGCGATCTTCACGCTGGCGACGACCGGCCATTCGTTGTTGCCATCGGCAAAGTAGGTCTGGGCCTTGTCGGACGCCAGGTACTCGAGGAATTTTACGGCAGCGTCTTTGTGCGGGGCCGTCTTCAGCATCCCGCCGCCGGAAACATTGATATGGGCGCCGTTGCTACTTTGGTCCGGCCAGACGACGCCGACTTGCTCCATCAGCTTTTGCTCTTCGGGTTTGGTCGACCGGAGCAGGCGGGCTACGTAGTAGGTGTTCGAAATCGCCACGCCGCATTCGCCGGCGGCGACTGCCTTGATCTGGTCGGTATCGCCACCCTTCGGGGCGCGGGCGAAATTGGTTACCATGCCGCGGGCCAGTTCTTCGGCCTTGACCTCACCCTGGTGGGCGATGATCGAAGCCATCAGCGACAGGTTGTACGGATGGGAGCCCGAGCGCGAGCAGAACTTGCCCTTGAGCTTCGGATTGGCCAGATCGGCATAGTTCTGTATGTCTTCGGGTTTGACCGCGGCCTTGTTGTAAACGATGACCCGGGCACGGGTCGAGAAAGAGAACCAGTCTTCGGTGCGCAGGTGGGCCGGGATACGTGACTCCAGCAGTTTGGAGGCGACCGGTGCGAACAAGCCCAGTTCGTGGGCCTTGGCCAGGCGAGCCGCATCGACGGTCAGGAAGACGTCGGCCGGACTGTTGGCGCCTTCGTTCTTGATCCGTTCGAGCAGTTCATCTTCCTTGCCTTCGATGCGGTTGATCTTGATGCCAGTCTGTTGCGTGAAGTTGGCGTAGAGCGCTTCGTCGGTCTGATAGTGACGGGCCGAATACAGGTTCAGGATTTTTTCCTGTGCGAGGGCAGGGTGACTGAGAACGGCGATCGTGGCGGCGACCAGTGCGGACATCGACTTCATGCGGCAACTCCAGGGTGAGTGTGATAATGCGTTCAGTTTACTAACCGGGTCTGGTTTTGTAAATGAGAATGATTATCCAACTTGGGCGTAAAAAAAGCGGCTTTCAAGCCGCTTGGTCTCAGTTTCCTTCGAGAATTCGCCGTGCGCCGTTGTAGCGCGACATCCAGTAGCTGCTGTCCATGCTCTCGACGCGTACTTCGGCACCCTTGCGTGGCGCATGCAGGAAATGGTTGTCGCCGAGGTAGATGCCGACGTGAGAGAAGGTGCGGCGCATGGTGTTGAAGAAGACCAGATCGCCCGGCTTGAGTTGGTTGGGGTCGATTTTCTCGCCGACTTCGCTCATTTCGCGGGCCGTGCGCGGCAGGGCTGCGCCAATGCTGTCCTTGAATACCAAGCGGACGAAGCCGCTACAGTCCAGACCGCTATCTTCGTCGTTGCCACCCCAGCGATAACGCACGCCAACCAGCTTCAATCCTTGCAGGATGACATCCTGAGCGGCGTTGGTGTAACGTTCCAGGAACGACGGCTCTTCCTGCTTGCGAACCTGCTCGGCAGCGACAGATGCACCAATCCCGCCGATCAGCAGCGAGCTTGAGAGCAGTAGGGAGAGCAGTACTTTATGCATAGCCTTGAAATGTATTTGAAAAGCCGGGCACTGTAAAGGTGCTGTAGCAATCGTCCACGACAACTATGTTCATAATTCGTAATTATGAATACAATTTATATTCGCGAGGGGTGAGGAGAACATGGATTCCTTTAATGCATTGCAAATCGAGGAGCCTGACGGCCGGGTCGTCAGCGGCTTTGTCCATCTGGATGAAAGCCGGCTTGATTTCTGCAATGTGGCCAGGCGTGCCGTCTACTCACGCGTCGACGATATCGGGGTGGCTTGATATGGCTGACGATCTGCCCCGTATTTTGGTTGTTGACGATTCACGGGTCGTGCGCATGTCGCTGATTCAGCACCTCAAGGGGAGTTACGAGGTGCGTGAGGAGGGCGATGGTGAAGCGGCTTGGCAATCGCTGGTTGTTGATCACTCGATCAGGGCCGTTATCTCGGATTTGCAGATGCCGAAATTGAACGGTTACGAATTGCTGGAACGCGTACGTACATCGAAGCTGCGCCGCTTGCAGCAATTGCCGTTCATCCTGGTTTCCGGCGAGGAAACCGAGGAAGAGCGTGTCAAGGCGAGGGATCTCGGGGTTTCCGACTTTGTCACCAAGGGGGCGGGCGGCACGGAGGTATTGACCCGTCTGAATAATCTGCTGGCGTTGACCACTACTCGGGAGAATCTTGATGCCGGCCGTGAGCAGATGGTTCATGACCCGGTCAGCGGATTATTTACCCGAAAGTATCTGGAGTTGCAGGCGGCTCAGGCGATGTCGCATGCGTCCAGGCATGGCGTCGATGTCAGCGTAATGGTGCTTGGCTTCGATGGTTTTTCCGGCATGTGCGAGCGCTTCGGCGAGCAGGTGGCAGAGCAGGTTGGCAATCGTTTTGCCAAGATGCTGGGCGGGAAAATGCGGCATGAAGACAGCCTTGGCCATTTCGGTAGCGGTCAATTCGCGGTCGTTTCACCCGGGACGGCGCCTGCTTTTTGCGCAACCTTTGCCGAGCGCGTTCGCGAGGCGGTTGAAGTAGCGCGCCTTTCGGTACAGGGGCAGACCATTGCCTTGACGGTCAGTATCGGTCTGGCCAGCGTGCCGACCGATCAGGCTGCCTCGGCCAGTGCTTTGCTCGATCTGGCTGGGCAGCGTATGGAAACTGCCATGCGGGCTGGTGGAAACTGTACCGAGTCGGGGGGCGTTCTGCCTGCCTCAAGGCCGATTTCGATTCACCACGCCCTTGAACTGCTGGCCGCCAACCGTCAGAACGTTGTAATTCCGCATTTGCCGTCACTGGCTGAGCGCTTGCTGCCGCTGATGCGACTGATGAATCAGGAGCTGGATTTCGAGCTGCCTGTAGACGAAATTGAAGTGCTTTTAAGCGAACGGAAACCTGAAAACAATTAATCCGTTTCGTATTTTGTTGTGCAGGAAAACCTATTGATAGAGGGAATTTTATGGCAACGTACAAAGAGTTTCACCAGTATTCCATCGACAAGCCCGATGCCTTCTGGACCGAACAGGCACAACTCATCGACTGGAAAGAACCATTTTCCCAGGTCTGTGACTATTCACGTCCGCCGTTTGCCAAATGGTTCGTCGGTGGCAAGACCAACCTGTGTCACAACGCTGTCGATCGTCACGCTGCCAAGCGGCCGAACGACCGGGCCTTGATTTTCGTTTCGACGGAAACCAACGAGGAGAAGATTTACACTTTCGCCGAGTTGCAGCGTGAAATCGAGCGCATGGCGGCGATCTACCAGAGTCTGGGGGTCAAGAAGGGCGACCGTGTGCTGATCTACATGCCGATGATTGCCCAGGCCTGCTTCGCCATTCTGGCGGCGACCCGGATCGGTGCCATCCACTCGGTCGTTTTCGGCGGTTTTGCTTCGGGTTCGCTGGCCACTCGTATCGACGATGCCAAGCCGACGCTGATCGTTTCCTCCGACGCCGGCATGCGTGGTGGCAAGGCGGTACCGTACAAGAATCTGCTGGACGAGGCGATCGAACTGGCTGAGCACAAGCCGGCCAAGGTGCTGATGATCGACCGTGGCCTGGACAAGGGTTTCAACAAGGTTGAAGGTCGCGACGTCGATTACGCCTCCCTGCGCAACCAGTTCATGGATGCCCAGGTGCCGTGCGAATGGCTGGAATCCTCCGAGCCGTCGTACATCCTCTATACCTCGGGTACGACCGGCAAGCCGAAGGGCGTGCAGCGCGACACCGGCGGCTATGCGGTGGCGCTGGCTTCGTCGATGAAGCACATCTATTGCGGCGAAGCTGGTGAGACTTATTTCTCGACCTCCGACATCGGCTGGGTGGTCGGCCACTCGTACATCATCTATGGCCCGCTGATCGCCGGCATGGCGACGGTGATGTATGAGGGCACGCCGCTGCGCCCCGATCCGGGTATCTGGTGGCAGATCGTCGAGAAGTACAAGGTCAATGTCATGTTCTCGGCGCCGACTGCGGCCAGGGTTCTGAAAAAGCAGGACCCGGCCTACATGCACAAGTACGACATTTCATCGCTGAAGCATATCTTCATGGCGGGCGAACCGCTCGACCAGCCGACGCATGAATGGTTCATGGGCGAGTTGGGTATCCCGGTTATCGACAACTACTGGCAGACCGAGACCGGCTGGCCGATGCTGGCCGCCTTGCCGGGCGTTGAAAATACGCCGATCAAGTTCGGTTCGCCGAGCTTCCCGGTCTATGGCTACAACCTGAAGATATTCCGCGAGGACGGTTCCGAATGCGGCGCCAACGAGAAGGGTATCGCCGCGGTCATCCCGCCGTTGCCGCCGGGTTGCCTGACTACCGTCTGGGGGCAGGACGAGCGTTTTGTCAGCACCTATTTCACGCTGTTCAAGGATCCGCTGGTTTACTCGTCCTATGACTGGGCGATCAAGGATGAGGACGGCTATTTCACCATCCTCGGCCGGACCGACGACGTCATCAATGTCGCCGGCCATCGTCTGGGCACGCGCGAAATCGAGGAGGCAATCCAGGCGCATGCGGCCATTGCCGAAGTGGCCGTGGTCGGTGTCGAGGACAAGCTGAAGGGGCAGATGCCGATGGCCTTCGCCGTGGTCAAGGACGCCGCGAAGGTGGCGACACCGGAAATGGTCAAGGCCCTCGAGAAGGAGGTCATGGGTACGGTCGATGGCATCCTGGGCGCCATTGCCCGTCCGGCCCGGGTGCACTTCGTGACCGGCCTGCCGAAAACCCGCTCCGGTAAGATGCTGCGCCGTTCCTTGCAGGCCTTGGCCGAAGGACGTGATCCGGGCGATCTGACGACCATCGAGGATCCGTCTACACTGGAGCAGATCAGGAACGCGCTGGCCAGCTGATCCGGCCCGCATTCCCGAAAATCCCGCCGGCAGGTTTGACGGCGGGATTTTTTTGCAACAGTCGCGTCAGAATCGGCGAGGGTGAGGGGTGTTAGAATGACCGGCAGACCTACCTTTGCGTTGTTTTCTGCTAATGATTTACGAAACCGTTGCTGCTATCGATCTGGGTTCCAATAGTTTCCGCCTTCAGGTCGGGCGGGTGGTCGATGACCAGATTTACACGCTGGATTCATTGAAGGAGCCGGTTCGCCTGGCTTCCGGCCTGATGCCGGACAAACGCTTGGATGCTTCGGCCCAGGCGCGGGCGCTCGATGCCTTGCGGCGTTTCGGCGAGCGTCTGGGGGGGCTGGACAAGGGGGCGGTTCGGGCGGTGGCGACCAATACCCTGCGGATTGCCAAGAACGCCGCCGAGTTCCTGCCGTTGGCCGAACAGGCGCTTGGCTTTCCGATTGAAATCATTGCCGGTCGCGAAGAAGCGCGCCTGATTTACATCGGCGCGTCGCACTCCTTGCCGAGCGCGGCACACAAGCGTCTGGTCATCGACATCGGCGGCGGTTCCACCGAGTTCATCATCGGCAAGCGGCACGAACCGCAGTTGATGGAATCCCTGTACATGGGGTGCGTCGGCTACACGCTGCGCTTCTTCCCGGATCGCCGGATCGACAAGAAGCGCCTGCGCGAGGCGCAGATCGCCGCGGCCAAGGAGATTGAGCTGATTGCCCATGACTACCAGCGCCTGGGCTGGAAGGAGGCGGTCGGGTCCTCCGGTTCGGCGCGCGCCATTGCCGACGTGCTGGAACTGAATGGCCTGAATCCGAACGGCGAAAGCGGCATTACCCGGATCGGGCTCGACCGTCTCTGCGCCATGCTGATCAAGGCGGGGTCGGCCGAAGCGCTCGATCTGCCCGGGATCAAGGGTGATCGGCTGCCGGTCTTTCCGGGCGGCGTCGCCATCATGTCGGCGATTTTCGAGGAACTCGACCTCGAACGCATGTCCTATGCCGACGGTGCGCTCCGCCTCGGCGTGCTCTACGATTTGCTGGGCCGTTTTCATCATCACGACATGCGCGACTCGACTGTCACGCAATTTCGTCGGCGCTATCAGGTCGAGGGCGATCAGGTTGAGCGCGTCGAGGCGACGGCGCTGTCGGCTCTGGCCCAATTGACCGATGGTTCACCGTCGGAGGCGGATGAGCAGTTCCTGTCCTGGGCCAGTCGTCTGCATGAGATTGGCATTTCGGTGGCGCACAACGCTTATCACAAGCACGGGGCCTATGTGCTGACCTATGCCGATATGCCCGGTTTTTCCAAGAAGGATCAGGCGCGGCTGGCCATGCTGGTGCTCGGGCATCGGGGGAAGCTCGAAAAACTGGGCATGATTCCCGCCGACGATAGTGCCTGGAATCTGATTTTCTGCCTGCGTCTGGCGGTGCTCCTGCATCGCACCCGGGATGACAGGGCCTTGCCCGCCTGGCGCGTGATGCGCAGCGGCAACGGTTTCCTGATCGAGCTGCCGTCCGACTGGCTGGCGGCCAATCCCTGGACGGCAGCGGCGTTCAAGGAAGAATCCAGCGTCTGGAAGCAGATTGGACGCGAATACATCGTCAAGTCCAAGCCGATGAGGAAAACCCAGTGAATGAAATTCCCCGCTTGCATGTCGAGCCGGGGAGAGTAGTGCTTTCCGGTTGCTGGACCTTGGCCGGGATGTTGCCGCAGTTGGATGACTTGCAGCATGAACTGGCCGAGCGGACGAACGCTGCGGATGAATGGGACCTCTCAGCCGTCACGCGACTCGACAGCGCTGCCGCGGTCCTGCTCTGGCGCGCCTGGGGCGGCACCTGGCCGGTGCACCTGAACGTCGCGGCCTTGCCTCGCCAAGTGCTTTCCCGGGTCGCCGAATTGCCGCGGGAAATGCCTGCGCCGCCGGCCCCCCGCGTGCATCTTCCCGAATTCGTCGGGGTCGTGATGTTGAAGGCATTGGCCAATCTGCAGGGCATGATTGGCCTGTTCGGGCAGTTGCTGCTCGATGCGCTCTATCTCTTCCGTCATCCTGCCGAAGTGCCCTGGAAGGAACTGACGGCCAACGTTTACAAGGCCGGGGCGCAGGCCCTGCCGGTCACTGCCCTGGTCGGATTCCTGATCGGGGTGACCATCAGCTACCTCTCGGCGCTCCAGCTCAGGAGCTTTGGTGCTGACGTGTTCATCGTCAATATCCTCGGTGTCTCGATCATTCGCGAACTTGGGCCGGTACTGGTGGCGGTGTTGGTGGCCGGTCGCTCGGGGTCGGCCATGACGGCGCAGATTGGCGTGATGCGGGTGACCGAGGAGATCGACGCCTTGTCGACGATGGGAGTCTCGCGCAGCCTGCGTGTGGTTTTTCCCAAAATTATCGGCCTGACCGTAGCATTGCCGCTGCTGGTGCTGTGGACATCCGCCGTCGCGCTGTTTGGCGGCATGCTGGCCGCCTTGCTGCAACTGGACCTGTCGCTGGTTTACTTTCTCGACAATTTGCCTCGGGCCGTGCCGGTGTCCAATCTGGTCATCGGTCTGAGCAAGGGGGTGGTGTTCGGCTTCGTCATCGCCGTCGTCGCCTGCCATTTCGGCCTGCACGTCAAGCCGAACACGGAAAGCCTGTCGGCCAATACGACTAGCGCGGTGGTGACGGCGATCACCACGGTGATCCTGATCGACGCGATCTTCGCCATCTTCACCCGCAACGTCGGAGTGCCGCAGCTATGAGCCAGCCGCCGGTCATCGAACTGCAGGGGGTAGGCACGAGCTTTCGTGGCCAGGTCGTGCATCGCGATCTGGCGCTGCGCGTCGACGAGGGGCAGGTCGTCGGCCTGCTCGGCGGTTCCGGCAGCGGCAAGACGACGGTGCTGCGCGAAATCCTCGGCCTGCTGCGACCCGATGTCGGGAGCATCAAGCTGTTCGGCGTCCGTCTGGACGAGCCGGATCCGCATGTGCAGCGCAACCTGCGCCGCCGCCTCGGGATGCTGTTCCAGCATGGCGCCTTGTTTTCCGCGCTGTCGGTGTTCGACAACATCGCCTTTCCGCTACGCGAATTGCGTTGCCTGGACGAAGACTGGATCCGCCGGCTGGTGCACCTCAAGCTGTCCATGGTCGGCCTGGAGCCGTCGCACGGACAGCTGAAACCGGCCGAGTTGTCGGGCGGCATGGTCAAACGTGTCGCGCTGGCGCGGGCGTTGGCACTGGAGCCGGAACTGCTCCTGCTCGACGAGCCGACGGCCGGACTTGATCCGGATCGCAGCCAGAATTTCGTCGAACTCGTCGGCAGTCTGCAGCGCGAACTGGGCCTGACCGTCGTCATGGTGACGCACGACCTCAATACGCTGGCCGGATTGGCGACCCACGTTGCCGTACTGGCCGACCAGCACATCGTCGCTTTTGGTCCCCGCGAGGAGATCATGGCGGTCGATCACCCCTTCGTTAACGGCTTTTTTGGCGCTGACCGCCAGAAACTGCTTTAATTGCCGATCATGGAAAACAAGTCATACGCCTTCGCTGCCGGACTCTTCGCCCTCCTGCTCGGTATGGCAAGCCTGCTCGCCGTGTACTGGCTGAATGGCAGTCGCGATGCGGTGCATGATTACGTCGTCGTGACCAAGCAGAATATCGGCGGCCTGAATCCTCAGGCCCAGGTCCGCTACCGTGGCATCCGGGTCGGCAAGGTCAGCGACATTCGCCTTGATCCTGAGGATTACAGCAATATCCTGGTCACCATTTCGGTCAACGAGGACGTTCCGTTGACCAAGGGGACGGTTGCCAAGCTGAACTATCAGGGGGTGACCGGACTGGCTCACATTCTCCTGCTTGAAACCGGCAAGGATCTTGAACCGCTGGAGCCGAACGACCTTGCGCCGCCGCGCATCGCGATGATTCCATCGCTGATCGATGAGCTCGGCGAAACCGGCATGGCTACCCTAAAACTGGCCGGCCAGTTGATGGTCAACGCCAATGCGCTGCTCGACGAGAAAAACCGGGCGCACTTGACGGCAACGCTGGCCAACCTCGAAGCGGCATCGGGCAACATGAACCCGGCGCTGGAGAAACTCAATGCCACGCTGACCCAGGTCAACAAGCTGCTTGATGACAGAAATCTGAAGCAGCTGTCGCAGGCGGCGGGCGAAGTCGGGCCGCTACTGGCTGACACCCGGGTGCTGGTCGGCAAGATGCTGGCAACGACCGACAAGCTCGACGTGGCGATTGGCGATGCCTCGGCTGGTGGAACGTCGGCACTGATGCCGCGCCTGAACGAACTGGCGACCGATTTCTCAATGACCTCGCGCCAGTTGAGCCGCGTCCTGCGCATCCTCGAAGATACGCCGCAAGGCTTGGTGTTCGGCGTGCCGGCCGTGTCGCCCGGCCCCGGTGAGCCCGGTTTCGCGCCGGCAGGGGGGCGCGGAGATGCGCTGGCTGGCCTGCCTGATCCTCTGCCTGAATCTCTCGGGATGCTTCTCAGGTGGCAAGCGGGGTGGCGACAGTCCGCTGGCCGTCTATGATTTTGGCCCGGCGGCGGCCAGTCTGCGTGCTGTGCCGAGAAAACAGCCGGTGGCGCTGGAGGTCCGGGCTCCTCTGTGGTTCGACTCGCAGGGCATCGATTATCGGCTGGCCTACGAGGATGCCGCACGCCTGCGCGAATACGCGCGGACACGCTGGGCAGGTCCGCCGGTACAGCTGATCCAGCAGCGGCTGATCCAGCAACTGGGGTTGTCGATGGCCGGCCAATCCCAGGCACGTTGTCTGTTGCGGATCGAGATTGCCGAGTTCAGTCAGGTATTCGCGACGGCCGACGCTAGCCGTGGCGTGTTGCAAGGGCGGGTTGTCCTGCTGGATCGGTCGCGGCAGCAACTGGCCGAGTTGGTGCTCAATCTCGAAAAACCATCGCCGTCACCGGATGCGCGCGGCGGTGTTACAGCCTTGACGGGCGCTGTTGATCAGTTGGCCGCTGACTTGGCGGACTGGGAGGGTACGCTGCTGAAAGCTGGTAATCCCGGCGACTGCTTCGGCTAGTTGTGGCTTCGGGTTGGGCGAGCGGCGTGCTAAGCGGCAACGATACGCTCAGCGATGCGTTGCTTGAGATCGGCAATGTCGTCGTCAAAGTGGCCATAGTGCATCAGCGACAAGCCGAAGACGCAGGCATAGAGCAACAGGCTCCGACTCTTGGCCTCGGCGTCCGACATGCCGGAAGCCACAAACAATTTGCGCGTGCATTCCAGGCGGTAGAGATCAACGGCCTCGACAAAGCTGGCAGCGCGTGGATCATGGCGAGCCCAGTCACGGACGGCCAGTTCGATCGACATGCCCTTGCGGTTGCGGTTGGCGCCGTAGAGTTCGATGGCAAAAAGCAGTTGCTCGCGCTCGCCGCCGGGGGCGACCGCGGTGGTCTTCTCGATGTCCCGGATACGCCCGGCTTTCCAGTACTCCAGCACAGCCTCCAGCAGGGCTTGGCGGTCCTTGAAATGCCAGTAGAAACTGCCCTTGGTCACGCCACAGCGTTTGGCCAGAACCTCGATGCGCAACCCGGTGACCCCTTCTTTGGCCAGCACATCGATGGCAACATCGATCCAGCGCTCCGGATCAAGCTGCGTGCGGGCAGAGCTGGACCGGGAACGTGTTCTGGTTGAGGCCGATTTTTCCGGGGACTTGACAGGTGTATTTTCCATACGCTACCGTATGCTTTTCCATACTATACAGTATGGTAATTGTGCGGGTTGCGCCAAGCGCTGTCAAACAGGCGAAAATGTCCGAGCAGATACGATCAGGTAAAAGGAGAGACTTGTGAAAATACTGGTACCCGTCAAACGGGTCGTCGACTACAACGTCAAGGTCCGCGTCAAGGCGGACGGCACGGGCGTAGACCTGGCCAACGTCAAGATGAGCATGAACCCCTTCGACGAGATTGCCGTCGAAGAAGCCGTGCGCCTGAAAGAAGCCGGCGTGGCCAGCGAAGTCATCGCCGTTAGCTGCGGCGTTGCCGCCTGCCAGGAAACCCTACGCACCGCATTGGCCATCGGCGCCGACCGCGCCATCCTGGTCGAGACCGATGTCGAACTCCAGCCGCTCGCCGTCGCCAAACTCCTGAAAGCGATCTGCGCCCAGGAACAACCCCAACTCGTCATCTGCGGCAAACAAGCCATCGACGACGACGCCAACCAGACCGGCCAGATGCTCGCCGCCCTGCAAGGCTGGCCGCAAGCCACCTTCGCCTCCAAGGTCGTCATCGCCAATGGCCAAGCCACCGTCACCCGCGAAATCGACGGCGGCCTCGAAACCCTGGCCATGAACCTGCCCGCCGTCGTCACCACCGACCTGCGTTTGAACGAACCGCGCTACGCCACGCTGCCCAACATCATGAAAGCCAAGAAAAAGCCGCTCGCCACCGTCAAACCGGCCGAGCTCGGCATCGACGTCACCCCGCGGCTGACCACGCTGAAAGTCGTCGAACCCGCCAAGCGCAGCGCCGGCATCAAGGTCGCCGACGTCGCCGACCTCGTCAACAAACTCAAGCACGAAGCCAAGGTGATCTGATCATGAGCATTCTCGTCATTGCCGAACACGACCATCAGCAACTCAAGGCCGCCACCCTCAACACCGTCGCCGCCGCGCAAAAGATCGGCGGCGACATCCACGTCCTGATCGCCGGTACCAACTGCAGCGCCGCCGCCCAGCAAGCCGCCACGCTCGACGGCGTCAGCCTGGTCAAGGTTGCCGACGCCGCCCACTACCAGGACCAGAGTGCCGAAAACCTGACCGCCCTGGTCATGGCCAACGCAGCGGGCTACACCCACCTCCTGGCCCCGGCCACCACCTTCGGCAAAAACCTGCTGCCCAGAGTGGCTGCCCTGCTCGACGTCGCCCAGATCTCCGACATCGTCGGCGTCGAATCCCCGGACACCTTCGTTCGCCCGATCTACGCCGGCAACGCCCTGGCCACCGTCCAGAGCGCCGACAAAATCAAGGTCATCACCGTCCGCACCACCGCCTTTGCTACGGTCGAAGGCAAAAATCAGGCAAAAACAGAAAACATCGCCAGCGCCCCGGACACCCAGCAAACCCAACTCCAACACAGAGAACTCACCAAATCCGAGCGTCCCGAACTCGGCGCCGCCAAGATCATCGTCTCCGGCGGCCGTGGCCTGGGCAGCGGCGAGAACTACCACGCCCTGCTCGAACCGCTGGCCGACAAGCTCGGCGCAGCGCTCGGTGCCTCCAGAGCCGCCGTCGATGCCGGCTTCGTCCCCAACGACTACCAGGTCGGCCAGACCGGCAAGATCGTCGCGCCGGAGCTCTACATCGCCGTCGGCATTTCCGGCGCCATCCAGCACCTGGCTGGCATGAAGGACTCCAAGGTCATCGTCGCCATCAACAAGGATCCGGATGCGCCGATCTTCCAGGTGGCGGATTACGGGCTGGTCGGGGATTTGTTCGAGCAGGTTCCGCTACTGCGCGAGGCGCTCGGCTAAAATGACCATGTGAATCTGACCGACAACCTGCTGGGCGAGGGGTGGTACTGGGCAGCGTGGGCTGTCTGGTTGCCACTCTTCGTGCGCAGCGTGTTGCGGGCGCCGTGGCGGCGGCTTGCCGACTCCACCCAGTTGAATGTCTGGCTCGGCATGATCGTGGTGTTGACGCTGGTCTGGAGCCTCAAGGCGGGGGTAAAACCTGGGCTTGATCTGCACATGCTGGGCGCCACCCTGTTTACCCTCTGCTTCGGTTCCCATCTGGCCTTTGTGGGTTTGTGTCTGGTTGCGGCGGGAATCCTGTTAAACGGTGCCGCCGATCCTTTCCCCTTTGCGGCAAACGCACTGATGATGGCGGGGCTCGGTGTGGGTCTGAGTCAACTTTATTACCGTGTATTTTCCGGCATATTGCCCAAGCATTTTTTTGTATATATCTTCGTCAATGGATTCTTTGGGGCAGCGGTAACTATTATCAGCGTAGGATTTTGCTCAACGCTCCTTCTGGCGGTCGCCGGCGCCTATCAATTGGAATACCTGGTGGGTGAGTATTTGCCCTATTTTCTGTTGCTCGCCTTCTCGGAAGCATGGCTGTCAGGAATGGTGATCACACTTTTCGTGGTTTACCGGCCAGATTGGGTAGCAACCTTCGAAGACTCGCGATATCTGGCGGGTAAATAAGGCTACAATTCAAAAGATATGTCGTCGGGGGCCAATTCGTTGGATCGCTTGGTAAATCGCTATTCGTTTTCGCTATGGATGCTCCTGGCCGGGAATGCATCGGCGATAGGTCTTGGCGAATTACAAGGGCAGTCCGTACTAGGGGAGAGCATCCGGCTGGAAGTCCCCTTGCTGGGTGCGGAAAAATTGCATCTCGATGCTGCGTGTTTTCGCCTCGTGCAACCGTCAGGTCCGGGAGACCTTCCCTGGTTGAAAAAAGCCACCCTGGCCGTGCGCAAGGGGACGCCACCCATTCTTGAAATTCGCTCGGGTGCGCCATTGCGTGAACCGGTCCTGCAGATTGGTATCCACTTGGGCTGCGGACACGAAGTGTCTCGCGACTACGTGATCATGGCCTCCCCGGTCAACGCAGCCGTTTCGCCGCTTGTCGAGCCACGTTTGTCGGGTACCGATGGCGCATCGTCGCCTGTTCCGCCCCAGGTGCCGCGGCAAGCGCCGAGGATGAGAAAGGCCGTTCCCTTGGCAGCGGAAGCGCCTCCTGTGCCTCTCAGGAAGCGGAATGAGATGCGCTCTCCGGCGCCTGGTCTGCCGGATCGTTTGACGTTGTCCGATGGCGTGGATCTCGGCGATCCCTCGTTGCGGCTATCCACGGCGCTGACGTCCGGAACGCTTGAAGCCAAGGAGTCCCAGCGAGAGATACTGCGTCTGGAATACCGAATGTTGATGGCCATGAACGAGCAGGCCATCTCACAAATGGCTGCCGCTGAAAAGCTGCGAAACATGGAGGGTACGCTGGGCGAACTGCAGCAGCGAGCAGCGGATTTTGCTCAGCGTGTGGAAAAAAACAGCCCCGCTGACGATGCGTCCCCCCCAAATTCCCTTCCTGTGCAGTCGGTGCAGGGTGGAGAGGCGCCGACGGCCGATATGCCCGCAAGGCCGATAGCGAAAGTCGAGCTGGCACCCGTTGAGGAAAGTCGCGGGGGAGCCTCATGGGGCTTTTACGGTGCCCTGTTGGGCGCCTTGCTTGGCTTGGGCGGCTGGTATGGTTGGCGGCGCTATCGCGAGCGTAGCCTGACTGTCGAAGGATACGAGGCGCCGATCGAGGTGCCGGAAGTGAAGGTTGATCCAAGGCGGGTCGGGGAACACGAAGAGTTCGGGGGCGTGGACTTGCCTTTCGAACCCGCCGCCATGGGCATGCCGATGCAGGTTGATGTTCGGCTCGATAGTGGCAGCGAGAGCCTGGTGGAAGCTCCCGAAGCACCGCCGGAAGTGCCTGCTCGCGGTAGTGATTCGGTGATGTCGATCAACGCAACGACGCTTGATGAACATTTCGAAGCCAATCCGGTCATGGAACTGGCCGACATCATGCTCTCCTTCGGGCGTGTCAAGGGCGCCGCCCAGGCGTTGCAGGAATTCATCGACAACAATCCGCAGGAAGCGCTGCAGCCCTGGATCCGTCTGATGGATGTCTATCGGATGGCGGGTATGCGTACGGAGTTCGAGAATGTTGCACGCAACCTCAATCAACATTTCAACGTCGAGGTTCAGAGTTGGGACGAGGGAAGCAGCGAACTCGAGATCGCCCACCCAGATAATGCCGAGGAGCGGCCGGTTGCGCCGCGCCCCCAATGTCTGGAAGATTTGCCGCGCTTGATGAATACAGCGGTCGAGCTTTGGGAGGGTGGCGATGTCGTCGGCTACCTTTACCAGTTGCTGCGCGATAACCGCGGTGGTCAGCGCTCCGGTTTTGCGCTGCCGGTTGTCGAGGACATCCTGTTCCTGATTGAACTCAAGGAAACCGCCAATCGCATGGAAGTCGCCTGAGCGGGGTCTATCAGCGAATCTCGCCTGGTTCGCTGACTATTCAATGGGTTTAAGGTTGTTGGGCTGATTTGTCCATAAAAGGTTTATTGCTGTTATAATCGTGGGCTTTTCAACCTTGCCCTACCGCAAACGCATGGTGGAGGGTTTATCCCAAAAGGAGCTTGCATGCGCCATTATGAAATCTGCTTTATCGTCCATCCGGACCAAAGCGAACAAGTGCCCGGCATGGTCGAGCGCTATCGCGCCATTGTTACTGCTAAGGGCGGTAGCATCCATCGTCTGGAAGATTGGGGTCGCCGCCAGTTGGCTTACCCGATCCAGAAGATCCACAAGGCCCACTACGTTCTGATGAACATCGAGTGCGACGGCGACACGCTGAACGAACTTGAGCATTCGTTCAAGTTCAACGATGCCGTTCTGCGCCACCTCACCGTCAAGATGAAGGCTGCCGTGACGACTCCTTCCCCGATGATGAAGGAAGAGAAGTCCAAGTCCATGATGCCTGGTGATGCCGCTCCGGCTGCCCCGGTTGAAACGGCTGCTGCTTAAACATATTTGTACGGGATTGACGGCTGAACTGCATCACACTCTCGGGAAAACTGGTTGAGCGCAAGGCTTTGCGCTATACCCCGGCGGGAGTTCCAGTCAGCGAAGGATGGTTGCAACACAGTTCTTCGCAGATTGAAAGTGGTGCGGAACGATTGGTGGAAGTTGAAATCGCGGTTGTGGCTTTAGGCGAAAACGCTCGCTGGCTACAGGCTGCACCCCTCGGCGGGTCGGTCAAACTGACAGGATTTCTGGCTGCCAAGAGTCGCAACAGCAAGTCACCCGTGCTGCATGTGAATACACTCGAATATTTGGAAGGAAACGAAAATGGCTCGATTCTTCAAGAAGAAGGATGACGACAAGAAAAAGAAGCGCGGTGGCGGCCTGTTCAAGCGTCGCAAGTTCTGCCGCTTCACGGCTGAAAAGGTCGAACAGATCGACTACAAGGATGTGGATGTCCTCAAGGAATTCATCCAGGAAAACGCCAAGATCATGCCGGCTCGTCTGACCGGCACCAAGGCCGGCTATCAGCGCCAGCTGGGCACCGC
>CAIXSK010000390.1 GCA_903922075.1 uncultured beta proteobacterium
AATAGTTCAAATGCTGCGTCCGGCCCGGCGTCTTGCTGACGTAGGCCAGCCGAACGCGTCCGGCCAGCGTATTGATGGTGGAAGATTTGCCGGCATTGGAGCGCCCGGCGAAGGCGACTTCGCGGACGGAATCCTGCGGCATATCGCGAAGATTGGCGACGGTGGTCAAGAAAACCGCCTGTTGGAACAGAGGCATAAAAAACTCGGAAGACCCGCCAAGAGGGCAGGGAAGTATTATAGAATAACAGGTTTGTAACCTCCGTTCCGGCCATAGCGCCTATCAAACGCGCACTAGGAGTTCGAAATGATCCGTACAGCGGCAATGGCAATCCTTCTTGCCACCAGTTTCATCACCCACGCTTCCGAAGAAGCCAAGGCAAAGGCCGATCCTGCCAAGGGCAAGGTCATCGCCGAAACCGTCTGTGTCGCCTGCCATGGCGCCGACGGCAACAGCCCCGCCGCTGCCAACCCGCACCTGGCCGGTCAGGTCGAAGAATACCTCTACAAGCAATTGAGCAACTTCAAGCCGGTTGGCGACAAGCCCGCTGTCCGCAACAACCCGATCATGGGCGGCATGGCTGCCCCGCTGTCCGACGAGGACATGAAGAACGTCGCCGCCTGGTTCGCCAGCCAGAAGCTGAAGCCGTCTGCCGCCAAGGATGAGAAGCAACTGGCGCTGGGCCAGAAGATTTGGCGCCAAGGCGATTTCAAGAAGGGCATCCCGGCCTGTGCCGGCTGCCACGGCCCGGCAGGTGCCGGCCTGCCCGCCCAGTACCCACGCCTGGCGGGTCAGTTCTCCGAATACACCGAAGCCCAGCTGAAGGCTTTCCGCGTCGAAGAACGCGCCAACGACCCGGAAAAGATGATGCGCATGATTGCCGCCAAATTGTCCGATGCCGAGATCAAGGCCGTCGCCGAATACGCCGCCGGCCTGCGCTGATCGGCGCACTGACCAGAAAAAGGCAGCCGAGGCTGCCTTTTTGTTTTTTATGCCGCTTGGCAGCCTTCGATGAGGAGACTAGACTGAGCGAACCCACGTCCCAACCGAGAAGAGGAACAACATGAAAACGCTCAAGCAACTTCTGGCGGACCGCAGCCGCCCCCTAGCCATCGTAGCCCCCAACGACAGTGTTTTCCACGCACTGACCGTCATGGCGCAGCACGAAGTCGGCGCCTTGCTGGTCATGGACGGTGAACAACTGGTCGGCATTTTTTCCGAACGTGACTACGCACGGAAAATCATTCTTCAGGGCAAGACCTCCAAGGAAACACTGGTTCGTGAAATCATGAGCGACCGCGTCGCCTACGTCACCCCCGCCTCGTCGCTGCAGGAGTGTATGGCTCTGATGACTGAGAAGCGCTTCCGCCACCTGCCGGTGCTGGACAAAGACGGCAGCGTGATTGGCATGATTTCGATCGGCGATCTGGTCAAGGAAACAATACGCGAGCAGCAATTCCTGATCGATCAACTGGAACGCTATATTGCCGGATAACATGGCAAACGGCGGCAAAGCCCATTTCCGCATCCTTGAAGACATCGCCCGAGACTTGTCGGGCGATGTCAATTTCCCGACCTGCCTGGATGCGGCCATCCTCGTTCGCAACACGCTGAAAAACCCGTTCGCCAACCTGCAACAGGTGGTTCAGGCGATCGGCGTCGAACCCCTGATTTCCAGCAAGCTGCTGCGCCTGGCCAACTCGGCCGCCATCAACCCCGGCGGACAACGGATCGCCGATCTCAGCGCCGCCATCGGACGACTGGGATTCGACATCGTCCGCACCACATCGCTGGCCGTTGCCATGGACCAGATGCTGAAATCCCGGCATCTCGCCGGTTACGACAATATCGCACGGCAAACCTGGGAATACTCCATCCAGGTCGCGGCCATCGCCCGGGTACTGGCCCGGCATCTTGGCCGGGTCAATCCGGATGAAGCAATGCTTACCGGCCTGGTGCACAACATCGGGGTCTTCTACCTGATGTATCGTGCCGCCGAATACCCCGAGTACCGCAACAACGAGCCGGCGATGATCGAACTGCTGGTCGGTTGGCACGAGGGCATCGGCGAGAGCCTGCTGCACATTCTGGGCATCCCGGCCCAGATCACCGACGCGGTGCGCGACCAGAACCTGATACGCAACTTCGAAACCCCATGCACCCTGGCCGACGTTCTCTATTTCGCCAAAAAACTGGCCGATAGCAAGCCCCAGTGGCAACAGGCTTATGCGAATGGCGATGACGCAGCCGCCCAGGAGGAAAGCCGGCTTCGCTATGCCGACCTGCTGCATGAGGCCGAGGAGGATATCCTCGATCTGCGCGCCGCCCTGTCGGCCTGAGTCTAGCTCCCTGGCGGCGGCTTCTGCCATAGGCAATCAGTTTGGCGTTGCAAGCCCCCGGGGATGACGCTTCGAGTCCTGCAATCGTCGTCAGCCTTCAGGCCAGGGTATCTCTACGGAGCGGACTGTTCAAGCTTTGCGTGGCAGGTCGAAACGGACGATGGCGCGGCCGTCCGGCGTCTGCTTCGGCGCGGCTTTCCAGGCGTGGCCGTAGATGATCTCGAAGGTCGCTGGCAGACGGCCATCGCGGCGCATGCTTTCGTAGGCGGTGCGGGCAGTGGACCAGGCCTGGCGGCCGGTCAGGCCGTGGCGCCGCGCCTTCATGGCGCAAGCCGAGCCGGCAGCACGCAACTCGGCCAGCATTGCGTCAAAGTCGTCGTAGGTCAGCGTGACGACTTCCATGTCCATGACCGGGTCGGCAAAGCCGCAGCCGACGAGCATGTCGCCGAGATCGTGCATGTCGGCGAAGCGCTGGGTGTGGGCGTAGCCATCGGCAAAGGCCGAGCGCAACTCGCGCAGCGTATCCGGCCCCAGGGTCGAAAACATCAGCAGGCCGCCGATCTCCAGCACGCGATGCGCTTCGGCCAGCGCCGGGATGGGATCGTCCAGCCAGTGCAGCAGCAAGTTGGACCAGACCATCGCGGCCGAACGGGATTTCAGTGGCAGATGCGCGGCATCGGCAGCCAGGCGCACGGGATCTCCGCTGCGCCCGATGCCCAGCCAGCGCTGCCAGCCGGGGCGTTGCTGACGACCGGCCGCCAGCATGGCCGGCGAGATGTCCAGCCCGATCAGCTCGGCTTCGGGATAACGGGCGGACAAACCGGCAAAACTGCCACCGCGGCTGCAGCCCAGATCGACAATGCGTTTGGGTTGCAGGCTGACATAGTCGAGCCGCTCCTGCATCCGGCGATCGATTTCGCGAACGAGAAAATCGCCTTCGCCGTAGGTCGGCGCCGCCCGGGAAAAGCGTCGGGCGACGTGGCGCCGATCGACAAAACCGGCAGTCACGCTGGTAGCGCTCAAACGGCCTTGACGCCGAGGCGGGCGAACAACTGGTCGTCGCGGTCGACGTCCGGGTTGTCGGTGGTCAACAGACGGTCGCCGTAGAACATCGAATTGGCACCGGCCAGGAAGCACAGCGTCTGCAGCTCGTCGCTCATCGCCTGGCGCCCGGCCGACAGGCGGACCCACGAGGTCGGCATGGCGATGCGGGCGGCAGCAATGGTGCGGACGAACTCGAAGGGATCGAGACGCGGGTTGTCGGCCAGCGGCGTTCCGGGAATCGGCACCAGGTTGTTGATTGGCACCGACTCCGGCGGCTTCGGCAGGTTGGCCAGCTGGACGATCAGCGCGGCGCGGTTCTTGCGCGATTCGCCCATGCCGATGATGCCGCCCGAGCAGACATTGATGCCGGCCTCGCGTACCTGATCCAGCGTGTCGAGGCGGTCGTCGTGGGTGTGGGTCTTGATGACCTGACCGTAGAAATCCTTGTCGGTATCGAGGTTGTGGTTGTAGTAGTCGAGGCCGGCTTCCTTGAGCTTTTCGGCCTGGCCGTCCTTGAGCATGCCGAGCGTGACGCAGGTCTGCATGCCCAGCGCCTTGACCTCGCGGACCATGTCGAGCACGCGGTCGAGGTCGTTGCCCTTCGGCCCCTTCCAGGCGGCCCCCATGCAGAAGCGCGAGGCCCCCTTGGCCTTGGCGGCCTGGGCGGCGGCGACCACCTCGTCGAGCGGCATCAGACGCTCGCGCTCGGTATCGGTGTCGTAGCGCGCCGACTGCGAACAGTAGCTGCAATCCTCGGAACAGCCGCCGGTCTTGACCGAAAGCAGCGTCGAGCGTTGAATGGCGTTCGGATCGAAATGTTCGCGGTGCACGCCCTGGGCGCGCCAGATCAGGTCCATCAGCGGCATTTCGTAAAGGGCGAGCACTTCCTCGACCGTCCAGCGACGAGCGGCGGCGGGCTGCAAAACGGGGGAAACGGCGGCGATGGAGCTAGCTTGCATGGGAGGCCTTGCGTGAAAAATGCTATAAGAATCAGACACGAAACGTATCGGTAATTATGAATTATCGCGGACGCTCGGGCTGGATGTCAATTTTACCCCACCCCGATGAGCTCAAGACATTTGCCCGGCGGCTTGGGGAAAGCTTGTTGCCGGCCAGTTGCCTGCTCTGTGGTGACGACAGCGGCAGCGCCTTGCTCTGCCTGCCGTGCACCACCGATCTGCCGACGCTTCCGGCGCATGCCTGCCCGATCTGCGCCGACCGGACCACCCACGGCGAGCGCTGCGGCGCCTG
>CAIXSK010000391.1 GCA_903922075.1 uncultured beta proteobacterium
CGGGGAGAGCAAGCGTCGGGTGGGTGGTGGTCATCGGCGGCGGGATGGTGGCGGGACGCACCGGGGAGGGCGCTGTCGCAAGAGCGCCAAGTATACCGCAGCACGCCGTACTGACGGTGGCCGCCACCCGGTTTGTCGCCGCTTTCGGCGGGGCTGTGGCCAGGCCCGGGGTTTGACCAGGGTCAAGGCGATAAGCGGCGGATTTCATTAGAATAAATCGGCTTTGATGACAGGGGGTTTGAATCGGATGGCGTACAAATACCGATCAACTGCGAGGAGAATGGATCATGAAAAAGGAAGAAATGCCTGTCTGGTCTGCCCGGCTTGAAATTGGGCTGCAGTCGATCGACGAGCAGCACCGGAAATTGTTCGAGCTGGCCGCCACCTTCGGCGGCAGCGGCGATCAGGTACGGGTCATGAAAACACTGGTCGCCCTCTGCGACTACACCCGCGAGCATTTTCGCGAAGAGGAATACATGCTGGCCGCCCACGGCTATCCCGACCTCGAAGCGCACAAGCTCGAACATGCCAAATTTCGTGGCATGCTGGTCGAACTTCTGGAGAGGGCCAAGTGCCAGTCCCTGGACCAGACCGCGGACGATGTCAGGGAGTTGGTCGGCGGCTGGATGTACGAGCACATCATGCAGCGCGACCTCGATTATCTTCCCTTCATCAACGGAAAAAAGTCGGGTTCCGGCAAGATGCTTTGCCAATAAGCCGCTTTTGCGCGCGCCGGGCGCCTGGTCGATGACCGGGCGCGATTGACCCACGTCAAGGCCCCGCCGGGCGCCTTGGCGTTGAATGCGCTGATCTACACAGTCGAGTGATCCATGTTCCGAATTTCACAATACATGCAGGAAATCGCCGAGCCGACACCGCTCGGTCCCAAGCGCAATCCGCCCGGTCCGGTGGTGATCTGGAACCTGATCCGGCGCTGCAATCTGACCTGCAAGCATTGCTACTCGATTTCGGCCGACACGAATTTCCCCGGCGAACTGACCACCGAGCAGGTCTATACGGTGATGGACGACCTGCGCGATTTCAAGGTGCCGGTGCTGATCCTGTCCGGCGGCGAGCCGCTGCTCCGACCGGATATCTACGACATCGCCAAACGGGCCAAGGCCAAGGGCTTCTACGTCGGGCTGTCGTCGAACGGCACGCTGATCGATGAGAACAACATAGCCAAGATCGCCGAGTGCGATTTCAACTACGTCGGCGTTTCGCTCGACGGCCTGGGCGCGACGCACGACAAATTCCGCCGCCTGGACGGCGCTTTCGTGGCCTCGTTGAAGGGCATCCGGCTGTGCCGCGATCTCGGCCTGAAGATCGGCGTCCGCTATACGATGACCCAGGACAACGCCCACGACCTGCCCGGGCTGTTGAAGCTGGTCGAGGACGAGGGCATCGACCGTTTCTATTTTTCGCACCTGAACTACGCCGGGCGCGGCAACAAGAACCGCAAGGACGACGCCCAGCACCAGCTGACCCGCCGGGCGATGGACCTGCTCTTCGACACCTGCTGGGAGTACAAGCAGCGCGGGCTGGAGAAGGAATTCACGACCGGCAACAACGATGCCGACGGCGTTTATTTCCTGCACTGGGTGCGCCGGCGCTTTCCCGAGCGGGCGGCGCATGTCGAGGCCAAGCTGCGCCAGTGGGGCGGCAATTCGTCGGGGGTCAATGTCGCCAACATCGACAACCTCGGCAACGTGCATCCGGACACCATGTGGTGGCACCACAACCTGGGCAACGTCAAGGACCGGCCGTTCTCGCAGATCTGGCCGGACACCTCGGATGCGCTGATGGCCGGGTTGAAGCAGCACCCGCGGGCGGTCAAGGGGCGCTGCGGGACCTGCGCCTATCTGGCCATCTGCAACGGCAACACCCGCGTGCGCGCCCTGCAGCTGACCGGCGACGCCTGGGCCGAAGATCCCGGCTGCTATCTGTCCGACGAGGAAATCGCATGAGCCGCCTGTTTGCCCAGAAATTCGTTTTTGGCCTTTTTTTCGGGGCGACCGTAGCATTCGGCGCCAAAGCCGATGTCGCGACCAATTTCAAGGACCATTGCGCCGCCTGTCACGGCGCCGACCGCCTGGGCGGTCTCGGCCCGGCGCTGGTCCCCGAGAACCTCGCCCGCCTGCGCAAGCCGGAGGCCGAGAAGGTCATCCGCGAAGGCCGGCCGGCGACGCAGATGGCGGGTTTCGGCGACAAGCTGTCGGCCGGGGAGATCAAGGCGCTGGTCGATTACGCCTACACGCCGATCAAGCCGATGCCCGCCTGGGGCGAGAAGGAAATCACCGCCTCGCGCCTGGTTTATGAAAAGCAGCCGCTGCCGGACAAACCGGTGTTCAAGGCCGATCCGCTGAACCTGTTCGTCGTCGTCGAATCCGGCGACCACCACGTTTCCATCCTCGACGGTGACAAGCTGGAGCCGATCCACCGCTTCCAGTCGCGCTTCGCCCTGCACGGCGGACCGAAATTCACGCCGGACGGCCGCTACGTCTTCTTCGCCTCGCGCGACGGCTGGATCACCAAGTACGACCTGTGGAACCTGAAAGTCGTTGCCGAAGTGCGCGCCGGCATCAACACCCGCAACGCCGCGGTGTCCGGCGACGGCAAGTGGGTGGCGGTGGCCAACTACCTGCCGCACAGCCTGGTCATCCTCGACGCTGACCTCAATTTCAAGAAGCTGCTGCCGGTCAGCGACAAGGACGGCAAGACCAGTTCGCGCGTCTCGGCCGTCTACGATGCGAGTCCGCGACAGAGCTTCGTCGCCGCGCTGAAGGACGTCAAGGAAATCTGGGAGGTCTCGTACAACCCCAAGGCCGACGATATCCCGGCCGGCATGATCCACGACTACAAATACCAGGAAGGCGCCTTCGTGCCCGGCTTCCTGAACCCGCAGCGCAGCCAGCTCGACGACTATCTCGACGACTTCTATTTCACCCAGGGCTACGACGAGGTGATGGGCGCCTCGCGCAACGACGCCAAGTCGGCGGTCAGCGGCCAGGTGGTCAATCTCGACGCGCGCAAGAAGATCGCCGACCTGGAATTGCCCGGCATGCCGCACCTTGGCTCCGGCATCAGCTGGACCTGGCAGGGCCGGACGGTGATGGCGACGCCCAACCTCAACGAGGGCCTGATCAGCATCATCGACATGAAGAGCTGGCAGACCGTCAAGCAGATCAAGACCCGCGGCCCCGGCTTCTTCATGCGCAGCCACGAAAACAGCCGCTACGCGTGGACCGATTCGATGATGAGCAAGGAATTCAAGGACACCATGCAGATCATCGACAAGGAAAAACTGGAAATCGTCGCCGAACTGAAGCCGGAACCGGGCAAGACCTTCGCCCACGTCGAATTCACCAAGGACGGCAAGTACGTGCTGGCCAGCCTGTGGGAAATGGACGGCGCGCTGATCATCTACGACGCGGTGACGCTGAAGGAAGTGAAACGCCTGCCGATGAAGAAGCCGGTCGGCAAGTACAACGTCTGGAACAAGATCA
>CAIXSK010000392.1 GCA_903922075.1 uncultured beta proteobacterium
TCGAATACCAAAAGCGCAACGAGACGCAGGAAATCTTCATTCCGGTCGGCGAGCGCCTGGGCGACAAGGTCATCGAATTCAACGGCGTCTCCAAGTCCTTCGGCGACAAGCTGCTGATGGACAAGCTTTCCTTCAACGTTCCGCCAGGCGCCATCGTCGGCATCATCGGCCCCAACGGTGCCGGCAAATCGACGCTGTTCAAGATGATCACCGGCCAGCAACAACCCGATGCCGGCACGGTCGTCATCGGCCCGACAGTCAAGCTGGCCTACGTCGACCAGTCGCGCGACTGCCTCGACGGCTCGAAGACAGTGTTCGAGGAACTGGCCCAAGGCAGCGACATCCTGCAGATCGGCAAGTTCGAGATGCCGAGCCGTGCCTATATCGGCCGCTTCAACTTCAAGGGCGGCGATCAGGGCAAGCAGGTCGGCAATCTGTCCGGTGGCGAGCGCGGTCGGCTGCATCTGGCCAAGACGCTGATGACCGGCGGCAATGTCCTGCTGCTGGATGAGCCGTCCAACGACCTCGACGTCGAGACGCTGCGTGCGCTGGAAGACGCGCTGCTCGAATTCCCCGGCTGTGCGATGGTCATTTCGCACGACCGCTGGTTCCTCGACCGGATCTGTACGCATATCCTGGCCGCCGAGGGCGATTCGCAGTGGAATTTCTTCACCGGCAACTTCCAGGAATACGAGGAAGACAAGAAACGTCGCCTCGGTGAGGAAGGTGCAAAACCGAAACGGATTCGCTACAAGCCGGTTACCCGCTGATTCTGACCATTTCCGATGTCCTTACTGACAGAGCTTGCCGGTCTCGCCGAACTGGAGACCATGAGTGATTACAAGGTCAAGAATCCTCACCGGGGTTGGGCCGTACTGAGCATGTTTGGGCCCACCTCCGAGACCGATGCCGCCGGATTCTGGCGGTTTCAGAGAGGATGCGAGGAAGGCGAAACCATTGAGCGCTTCTTGAACCGGTATCAAGGACGCGTGGAACTGGCGCTAGTCTCTGCCGAAGAAGTTGGCTTGGAATACATGGGGACCCCAGTCCACGGAAAGAACGTCTTGGTAGTGCGCCCCGTTCCTCGCATTTGACGCCATATTCAAGATTGCGCGGTCGCCTTCAGGTTCGCTCCCGGCCGTGCTGCAGATCGGATTTTTGATTTTGGCCGTTTTTTCGGCCTTACCGTAGCATTGATGCAAAACGGGCGCCATTGCGGCGCCCGTTCTTCTTTCGTGCCCCGCCGATGCGAGGCTCAAACCGGTGTGTGCGGATCAGTGCTTGAGGCTGGCGGAGAACACCGCCTTGGTCTTTTCGGAAAAATGGAATTCGTTGAAAGCGCGATCGATTTCGGCTTCGTTGCGGCCTTCGGAATGATCCTCGAAGCTGATGCCGATGATCTTGCCGTTGGCGGCCAGGGTCTGGAAGGCGAAACGCCAGCGTTGTGCTTCAGCCAGCCGCTCGCGCAGTTCGGCTTCGTTGGAAATCGTGATACCGGCTTTCTTCAGGGAATCCAGGAATTGTTCGAAGGATTCGTTGCTCAGACTGCCCATTTGACTATCTCCGTAGGTTGTCGGTGTTTGATCACCATGTGCCGAATAACGACACGGCTTTGATTCGGTTGACACGAATTCGACAGAAGTTTGAATGCGATAATGGCGCCCCATGAAGAAGCCAACCACGCCAACCGCCATCCCGGAAATCCGTCCCGGCCAATCCCTTGAACTGCTCAAGGAACTGCACATCCTGACCCGCGACGGCAAGTTGAACCAGGACACCCGGCGCAAGCTCAAGCAGGTCTATCACCTCTATCAATTCATCGAACCGCTGCTGGATGGCGCCGAGACACTGGTCGACCATGGGGCCGGCAAGTCCTATCTCGGTTTCATCCTCTACGATCTCTGTATCAAGGAGCGTGCCAGCGGTGAGATCGTCGGCATCGAAACACGCCAGGAACTGGTCGAAAAATCCCGCGAACTGGCCGCCCGGCTGGGTTTTGAACGGATGCGCTTCCTCGCCTGCACGGTCGAGGATTCATTCACCGCCCCCGAGTTGCCGGCCCAGGTCGATGTCGTCACCGCGCTACACGCCTGCAACACGGCGACCGACGACGCCATCCGTTTCGCACTGACCAAGAACGCCCGCCATATCGTCCTCGTTCCTTGCTGCCAGGCCGAAGTCGCCGCCACGATGCGGGCCAGAAAGAACGAATCGCTGGGCAAAACCGCCCTGTCTGAACTTTGGCGACACCCGATCCACACCCGCGAACTCGGCAGCCACCTGACCAACGTGCTGCGCTGCCTGCTGCTGGAGTCGCACGGCTACGACGTCACAGTCACCGAACTGGTCGGCTGGGAGCATTCGATGAAGAACGAGCTGATCATTGCATCGAAGCGCGGCACCCCCCGCAAAAACGCCCGCGAACGAGCCGAAGCGATCCTGCGCGAGTTCAATATCGAAGAACTTGCCCCGCGTTTCACGTACTAAGGCGCCATGACCCGCATCCAACACCCGCTCGAACTCCTCGCCCCGGCCAAGAACGCCGATTTCGGCATCGAAGCCATCAAGCATGGCGCCGACGCCGTCTATATCGGCGGGCCGGCCTTTGGCGCCCGTTACGGCGCCGGCAACGATGTCGCCGAAATCAAACGCCTCTGTGATTTCGCCCACCGCTACCGGGCCAAGGTCTTCGTCGCCCTGAATACCATCCTGCGCGACGACGAGCTCGAAGAAAGCCGGCAACTGGCCTGGCAGCTTTACGAAGCTGGAGCCGACGCGCTGATCATCCAGGACATGGGCCTGCTGGAGATGGACCTGCCGCCGATCCAGCTGCATGCCAGCACGCAGACCGACAACCGCAACCCGGAAAAAGTGAAATTTCTGGAAGATGTCGGCTTTTCGCAGGTCGTTCTAGCCCGCGAATGTAGCTTAAACGAAATTATTAAGATTGCCTCGCAATCTACTGTTTCATTGGAATATTTTGTTCACGGTGCGCTCTGTGTCGCTTACTCGGGACAGTGCTACATCAGCGAGGCCCACACCGGCCGCAGCGCCAACCGCGGCGAGTGTTCGCAGGCCTGCCGACTGCCCTACACACTGGTCGACGACAAGGGCAAGACGATCACCGAGAACCAGCACCTGCTGTCGATGAAGGACAACAACCAGACCGAGAACCTGCTGGCGCTGACCCAGGCCGGCGTCTGCTCGTTCAAGATCGAGGGCCGGCTGAAAGACCTGTCCTACGTCAAGAACATCACCGCCCACTACCGCAAGCTGCTCGACGAACTGATCGCCGAGCACCCGGAATTCACCCGCGCCTCCAGCGGCCGCAGCACCTGGACCTTCACGCCGCAGCCGGACAAGACCTTCAACCGCGGCTACACCGACTATTTCGCCGGCGGCCGCCAGGACGACATCGGCGCTTTCGATTCGCCGGCCTTCGTCGGCGAACTGATCGGCGAGGTGGCTGAAATCGGCGACGGCTGGCTCGTCGTCAATACCGACCAGACCTTCCACAACGGCGACGGCGTCTGCTTCTACGACGCGCAGGGCGAAGTGGCCGGGATGCGCATCAACCGGGTGGAAAGCGGTGCCGAAGGCCACAAGCTGTTCCCGGCCGAGATGCCGGAAGACCTGACCGAGGGCGCCACGCTGTTCCGCAACCGCGACCAGGCCTTCGAACGGGCGCTGGAAAAGGAATCGGCCGAACGGAGAGTTGCAGTGAAACCCGTTCTGGTCGAAACCGATGACGGCCTGGAATTGACGCTGACCGATGAAGATGGCGTGAATGCTACGGTCAGCCGGAAATTTGGGCCAAAATCGGAATGGCAGCTGGCCCAGAATCCCGAAGCGGCGATGGCCAAACTCAAGGAAAACCTGAGCAAGTTCGGCAACACGATGTTCGTCGCCGAGCCAGCCGAGTTGAAACTAAACCAACCGTGGTTCCTGCCGGTCAGCGCGATCAACGCCCTGCGCCGCGAAGCGACCGAAAAGCTCGAAGCCGCCCGCGTCGCCAGTCACCCCCGCCCACCGCGTGCCGCGCCGGCCGCCAATCCCGTGCCCTACCCGCAGGATGAACTGACTTACCTCGGCAACGTCTTCAACGCCAAGGCCCGCGCTTTCTACGAAAAGCACGGCGTCAAGCTGATTGCGGACGCCTACGAGGCCGGCCACGAAAAAGGCATGGTCTCGCTGATGATTACCCGCCACTGCCTGCGCTACAGCTTCAACCTCTGCCCCAAGGAAGTGAAGCACCTGAAGCCGGACCCGATGACGCTGATCAATGGCAACGAGAAGCTGATTCTCAAGTTCGACTGCAAGGCCTGCGAAATGCACGTCGTCGGCAAGATGAAAAAGGGCGTCAAGCTCAACCTCGGCACCATCCGGCCGGCCTGATCACCGCATGCAGCCAACGCCCTGCCCTTCCTGCCGGCAAACGATGACCAAGCAGCGCTTCGAGCGCCTGCATCACGGCGAGGTCGTGCTCGACCTGTGCTTTGCCTGCCAGGGCATCTGGTTCGACGAATTCGAAAGCGTCCAGATCACGCCCGGCGGCATCATCCAGTTGTTCGAACTGCTCCACCAGCACCACGACGACCAGCGCCAGCCGCTACGTGACCCTTTGCAATGCCCGCGCTGCAAGGAACGGCTGCTGCACGGCCTGGATGTCGCCAAGCATGGCGGGCGCTTCAATTACCACCGCTGCCTGCAGAAACACGGGCGCTTCACGACCTTCGCCCAGTTCATGATCGAAAAGGGCTTCGTCCGCCAGCTCAATCCGGCTGAAATTGATGCGCTGTCGGCCAAGGTCGGCATCATCCGCTGCATGGGTTGCGGCGCCCCGGTCGATATCCGCAAGGACCACGCCTGCGGCCATTGCCGGGCGCCGATCACTATCCTCGACCCTGGCGCCGTCGAACAGGCGCTCAGCCGCTTCCAGCACGCCGAAGTCCGGCGCACGACGCGCGATGTCGAGATGCTCGGCGACGCCATCGTGATGCGCGAACGCGAGAAATCGCGTCAGAAGCGAATGCGCCAGGAACCGGAAAACGCCGGTATCATCGACGCCATCGACCTGGTCTCGGCCGGCGCCGATCTGGTCTGGAACCTGCTGCGCCACTGAGCAGAAGCCTCAGCCGGCAACCGAACTCCTGTCCTTCGCGAAGAACTCCAAACGCCGGGCCAGGTCAAAATGGGTCGGGCGCAACCGGCCCAACCCCACAAAGGAGGTAGCACCATGCAGAATCGCACCGTCGGTGAAGTGATTGGTCAACGAGCCTTTCCCACCGCCCCCCACAGCACCACCGTACGCGACGCCGCGATCATCATGAAGGAATGGCATTCATCGGCCATCCTGATTGTCGAAAATGACTATCTGGTTGGAATCTGCACCGAGCGCGACATCGTTTTCCGCGTCGTGGCCGGCGACTGCAATCCGGCGCAAACCACGGTCGCCGCCGTGATGACCCGCAATCCCCGGACCGTCAGCCCGGAAAAGCCCTTCGGGCACGCGCTGCATCTGATGTATGAAGGCGGCTTCCGGCACATCCCCGTCGTCAACCGGGCCGGCCATCCGATCGGCCTGCTCGCCGCCCACGACGCCCTCGACATGGACGGCCTGCAGATGGAACAGGACCTGGTCCGCCGCGAGGAAATCACCGTTATTCTTTGAGCGCCAAGGCAACCGCTCACAATTCACCGTGAGCGGCAAGGATAGCGACCGGCGTTAAGCCACTTGCGGAGCGAACAGGACTTTCGGCGCCAGTTCGACATGCCCGGCATCGCCGCCCAGCCAGACCACGCCATCCTGGATCGTGCATTGCAGGCGCATGCCGCGTTCGGCCAGACCGGCCAGCGCCTTGCTCTCCTCGACGCTCAGCGAGAGCACACGCAGATTTTTCTGGCCCGCCACTTTGCCCGCCGTTTGCTGCCACCAGATTTCGGCCGTCCGGCCGCCATAAGCCAGCACCATGACGTGCCGGGAGCGATTGCAGGCCCGGCGGATGAGCTTTTCGTCGGGCAGGCCGACGTCGATCCAGCGCTCGATGCTGCCGGTGGCGTCGAGATCCTGCAAATCCCCTTCATCGTCGGTCGCCGACAGGCCACGCCCGAAGCTCAGCGTTTTCGAAGCGTTCAGCGCAAAAGCCAGCAGGCGGACCATCATCCGCTCGTCGGTTTCCGAGGGATGGCGGGCAATGGTCAGCGTGTAGTCGCCGAAATGCGAGCGGTCGAGATCGGCGAGCTGCAGTTCGGCCTTGAAGATGGTGGATTTGAGCGCCATGGCTGCCCCGGAAAAAGGCTGGATTATCCCATGACGCCTGGCCGAAACCGGACTACGA
>CAIXSK010000393.1 GCA_903922075.1 uncultured beta proteobacterium
GCTCGCGCTCTGCTCGATCATCCGCTTGACGAAGGCGCGCTCGCCGCCGTTGCACCAGAGTTCGGTGCCGCCGCCGCCGAAGTTGAGACGTGGCTCGGCAGCGCCGCGTTTGGCGCCCGGCTTGTTCAGGTTGTTCCATTTGCGCTGGCTGACCGCGTGGACATCATCCGGCGAATTGTGGAAAGGCGGGTTGCAGATCGACAGGTCGAACGTTTCGCCGGAACGCAGCAGGCCGGTGAACACGTTGTCCCAGACCGGCTGGTGGCGCAGTTCGACAATGCCGGCCAGCTCGGGATTCTTGCCCAGGATGGCCGCGGCGTTGGCCAGCGCCGCCTCGTCGATATCGACGCCGAGGAAGGACCAGCCGTATTCGGCGTGGCCGATCAGCGGATAGACCAGGTTGGCGCCGGTGCCGATGTCGAGGACGCGTACGCCGGCGCCGCTTGGGATGTTCTTCTTGTTGCAGGTGGCCAGCAGGTCGGCGACGTTGTGGATGTAGTCGGCGCGGCCGGGAATCGGCGGGCAGAGGTAGCCGGCCGGGATGTCCCAGCCCTTGACGCCGTAGTGGTGCATCAGGATCGCCCGGTTGAGCATCTTGACCGCCGCCGGGTTGGCGAAATCGATGCTGGCCGTACCGGCCGGCGTCGTCTTCAGGTGCTTGGCCAGCGCCGCCGAAGTGGCGGTCAGCGCGGCGAAATCGTAGCCGGCGGCGTTCTTGTTGCGGGGATGCATGGCGGTCCTTCAGGCAGCGGGGTGCGGATTGTCCCACGAAAGGCCGCTGCCGGCACGACCCGGTGTCTCTGGTCAATCGATTGATTTTTAATGCTTTGCATCACGCTCGGCCGGGATTTCAATTTTGGGCATTTTTTGCTGCCGACCGTAGCATTCCGCGCCGGCTGCGCCCGCCTTCTATCCGGGACGGCTTGCCTTGCCGACGATGTGCCAGGCGTACATCAGGCTGGCTTCAGAGAATTCCAGCCCACTTTCGGTATCGCGCCACCAGATTTGCGCCCGGCTGTCGGGGCCGAGGTATTGCCAGTGGCGGGATTCGCCGCTGCACAGTTCAATATCGTAGATTTCGCCCGTTTCCGGGGCTGTGCCGGTGTTTGCCACGATCATTCCTGAGGCTTGTCGTCCGGCTTGGCGGCTTGTGTCGTCGAGCCATCGCTCCGGCGCGCCTGTTTTTGCAAAAGGCGCTGGCTTTTTTCGGCGCTGGCAAAAACGTAGCGACCGAAAAGGACGCATCCCTTCATGCCCGGGTCGCAGGTCTGGCCGGTGACCTTGTGGCACTGGCCGTCGATTTCGTGAGGGCAACCCCATGAGCCTGCCATGTCGTCCTGCCTATCGGCGCCGAGGGAGATCGGGATGGGGATGCATGCTGCGGCTATTCGCTTTTCGGATCGCCCGGTGGTTCCTGCGCCTCAGGCAGTTCGATGCCCCAGTCGCCCCAGAGGTACCAGTCTTCGCCGAGCATTTCGGCGGGATGCTGGGTGCGGCCGGAACCATTGCCGCACTGTAGCTCAGCGACCGAACAGTATTTGTCGCATCCCCAGCAGGTCCGCTCGGGATGTTTGGGGTTTAGCGGAAACTTCTTGGCCATTTCTGGCGACTTGAAAAAACCGGGCTTGCTCATGTTTTCTCGACAAGAAAGGGGACGGTCTGGACCGCCGGCGAGTTTATAGTTGAGTATTTTACTCGGCTATTTGGCTGGCGGTTTGATCTTGCTCAGAGAATTCAGTGTTCGCGGCCGTCGATGCGCGGCTGCATCAGCATCGGGATATAGCGCACGGCAAGGATGCCGAAGGTCGCCAGCCAGCAGATGGCGGCCAGGTGTATCCAGCCCAGATAGGCGCCCGGCAGGATTTGCGGCAGCAGCACGCGGGCGGTCAGCGCGAGCAGCATGATGTAGAGCACGGCCCGGTCGAGACCGTCGAAAACCACCTTGCGCCCGGTATGGCCCTTGGAAATGCGGATGATCATTGCCGGGATCACCGCACCCATGGTGCCGAAGGTGAAGAGATGCACCGACACCGAGCCGACCCAGACGAAATTGACGACGTGGCCGAGCGCCTCGATCAGCAATTGGCCGACGATGCACAGGTAGCCGACGTACATGATGCCGATGTCGATGCGCCGGAAAGCCAGTTGTGGTTTCCAGTAGAAAAAGCGGATGGTGAGCAGCACGGCCAGCAGCAATGACAGCGCCGCGGTCAGCGGCCGGGGCAGGGCGAATTCGATGACCAGCAGCAGGCCGAGCGCCTTGATCGCCATGTCCAGTTGCGGATGGCGCAGGATCTGGGCGGCGAAGGCCGCCTTCATGAAGCCGGTCAGCGTCCGTTCGAGCATGACCAGGAAAGCCAGCCGGAACAGCGCGATGGCCATGCCGTAGCCGGCCGCAAATTCCTCGCCGGTCAGCATCAGGGTCTTGGCGACGATGAAGGCCGGCAACAGAACCAGGAAGAAGGCGTTGTCGCGGTAGCTATCCTGGCTACGGTAGCGGATCAGCGTCCACATCAGCATGGCAACCATGCTGCCGAGGAACAGGTTGTTGCTGAGCAGGAACAGCGGTCGCGGCCAGGTGCCGCCGAAGCTCATGCCCAGGCGCTCGACGACCCAGGCGCCGGCCAGCAGCATCAGCGCCGGCCCGTGGTAGCCGCGGATATTCACCCAGTTTTTCGTCGAGGTGAGCAGAAAGCCGCCGAGCACCGCCCAGCCGAAACCGAAGAACATTTCGTGGGCGTGCCACTGGATGGCACTGAATGGCGCCGCCGGTGCCGGCAACTGACCGCCGAAGATCAGCGCCCAGACAATCGGCAGCGTCATCCCGGCCAGGCAGGCCAGAGTGAAGAAGGGGCGGAAGCCGACGAGCCAGAGGGGGTGGGTCGAGAAGCGCATGACGAGCCTGTTGCCTGACGAATGTTCAAAGTTGTAAGTCTAGCGACTGTCGGCGCCGCCAAGTTTGATTTATCCCGGGCTTGTCACGCAAGCTTCTTAACATTGGCGTAAAATTCAGCCCTTGGCCGCGATGGAGGGGAGTCGCGGACCGACTGTATTCCATAAGGACAATGATGAAGTGCGTGGATGATTTCCGCTTGCGGCTTGGCAAGCACGAGCTTGTGCCGATTATGATCGGCGGCATGGGGGTCGATATTTCGACGGCCGATCTGGCCCTTGAGGCTGCCCGCCTGGGCGGCGTCGGACATATTTCGGATGCGATGATCAACACGGTCGCCGACCGCCGCTACGACACCAAGCACGTCAAGGAAAAGCTCGCGCTCTACAAGTACAACGTCCTCAACGAGGACAAGTCGTCGGTCAAGTTCGATCTGGGTCGCCTGGCCGAAGCCACGCGCCTGCACGTCGAGGCGACCATGGCCCGGAAGTCGGGCAGCGGTCTGGTGCTGATCAACTGCATGGAAAAGCTGACCATGAACGCGCCCAAGGAGACGCTCAAGGTCCGCATGAGCGCCGCGCTCGATGCCGGCATCGACGGTATCACGCTGGCCGCCGGCCTGCATCTCGGCTCCTTCGCGCTGATCGAGGATCATCCCCGTTTCCGCGACGCCAAGCTGGGCATCATCGTTTCCTCGGTGCGCGCCCTGCAGCTGTTCCTGAAAAAGAATTTCCGCACCGGCCGCCTGCCCGACTACGTCGTCGTCGAAGGCCCGCTGGCCGGCGGCCACCTCGGTTTTGGCATGGACTGGGCGCAGTACGACCTGGCGACCATCGTCGCCGAAGTCATCCAGTACCTGAAGGACGAGCACCTCGATATCCCGGTCATTCCGGCCGGCGGTATTTTTACCGGCTCGGACGCCACTGGCTTCCTGGAAAACGGTGCCGCCGCCGTGCAGGTGGCGACCCGTTTCACGGTGTCCGAAGAGTGCGGTCTGCCGACCGACGTCAAGCAGGAATACTTCAAGGCCAGTGAAGAGGACATCGAGGTTAACCAGGTCTCGCCGACCGGCTATCCGATGCGGATGATCAAGAAGAGCCCGGGCATCGGTTCCGGCATCCGCCCGAATTGCGAAGCCTATGGCTATCTGCTCGACGCCAACGGCAAGTGCGCCTACGTCACTTCCTACAACCGCGAAGTTGCCGCCCATCCCGAGGCACGCAAGATTTCGGTCATCGACAAGACCTGTCTGTGCACGCACATGCGCAACTTCGATATCTGGACCTGCGGCCAGCTGACCTGGCGCCTGAAGGACACCACCCGTCGCTTGGGCGACGGTAGCTATCAAGTGCTGTCAGCAGAGCACATCTTCAAGGATTATCAGTTCAGCAAGGATCATAACGTCGCCCTGCCCGATATCGCGGAGGCGTGAACGAGGGGGGGCCGGAGATGCCTGCCTTGACGGCTCTTCGGCAAATTTGAACTGACGGCAATACGGTTTCGGCCATCCCGATAATTACATGTTGATCTCTCAGGTATTTGGCCGGCCCGCAGGCTGGCGTCCGGTCCGGCGGGCGATGGCGGGTGTGCTCGTCGCGCTGTTGCTGCTGCCTTCTGCCTTTGCCGAGACCAGCGACGAATTCACCCTGCAGGGTTTCGGCACAGCGGGCATGGCGCGGACGACGACCCGCGATGTCGAGTTCGTCCGAGATCTTTCCCAGCCGCGTGGCATCAGCGACTCCTGGAGCCTGCAGAACGACAGTGTGATCGGGGTGCAGGGTGTGTGGCGGATCAATCCGCAACTCGAAGCAGTCGTCCAGGCGATGAGCCGTTACAGCTATAACGGCAGCTTCAACCCGGAGCTTTCCTGGGCCTATGTCAAATACGAGCCGACGCCGAATCTGAGCCTGCGGGCCGGCCGTCTCGGCACGGAATTTTTCATGATGGCCGATTCGCGCTGGGTCGGTTACTCCTTCCTGACTGTGCGGCCACCCGGCGATTATTTCTGGTACCTGCCTTTCTATACCATTCATGGCGCCGATGCCGCGTTGACTGTGCCGCTCGGTGAGAGTCTGCTGCGCGGCAAGGTTTTCTATGGCCTCTCCAACGGCAAGATTCCCTTGGCTACCGAGCAGTGGGATATCGGCGGCTCGCCGATGCTTGGCGGCTACCTGGAGTTTCAGCACGGTCCATGGCAGATCCGTGGCAGCTACGCCAACATCCGCTTCGAGCGCGACCTGCCGATTGCCAGTGTTCTGGGGATTCCCGCTGCCGCGATTTCCGATGCCCTGAGTTTCCTGTCCACTGAAGGGAAGCGAACGCATTACTACTCCGTTGGCTTCGTCTACGACAACGGACCCTGGCAGGGCCAGTTCATGCTCAATCATATCGAGCAGGGGACCAATGCCCTCGAGAATTCGGATGGCGGCTACGCGCTACTCGGCTATCGGCTCAGCCAGGTAACGCCTTACGTCGGGTATTCATGGATACGCTCGCATGAACGCAAGCAGATGACCACAAGCAATCCATTGAACAATTCGATAGCCACCTACGTCATGCAGGACTCGCATTCCGACCAGAGGACGACCTTTGTCGGCCTGCGCTGGGACTTTGCCCGCAACCTTGCGCTCAAGGCGCAGTGGGATGGCATTCGCGGCAAGCCGACGTCGATCTTCCCGTACCGGAAGGATAACCGCGCTGCCTGGGATGGCAGCATGGATGTCTTTTCGCTGGCACTGGATTTCGTCTTCTGACCCATGCTTTTCCGCCGACTCTGCCTCCTGCTTGCGACTAGCTGGCTGCTGATACAGCCGGTAGCCGATGCTCGGGCCGAACTGGTCGTTGTCGTCAACGCGCGCCTCGGGGTCGCGGCAATGACCCGCAACGAGGTGGTGAATATCTTTTTCGGTCGCAACCGGCAGTTTTTCAACGGTATCGAGGCGCAACCGGTCGATATGACTGATGCCCACCCGGACCGGGAGCGTTTTTACGCGGCGCTGGTCGGCAAGGATCTGTCGGAAGTCAATGCCTACTGGTCGCGGCAGGTCTTCTCGGGACGCATGCAGCCACCGCCCAAGGCAGCTTCGGCGGAGGAAGTCCTGAAGTGGATCGTCTCCCATCCGGGAGGGATCGGCTTCATCGAACTCGCCAAGGCCGACGCGCGGGTTCGCGTGGTGTATGAACTCGGGCGATAAAATATTTTTGGGTTTCCATTGAACATTGAACTGATTGGCATGGTCATCATCTTTGTGGCGATTGCAGTGATTGTCGTAAAAGTGATGTAATCTCTAAATGTGCGGTGTTGCCTGCGGCAGAAAGCAGGTTGCCTGGCACGTATCCAAAATACGAAGGAGACAAAGATGCCAAGAAGGATGATCAGCAGTGTGCTGGATGGCCGTAGTCTGTTTACGGCAAGCAAGGAAATGACCGTGCGTTCGGCTTGTCGGCTGATGACGGAAAACCGGATCGGCGCCCTGTTGGTGCTCGAAAATGGCCGGATCGCAGGCATCTTCACCGAGCGCGATGCGCTCAACAAGATTCTTTCAGCCGGCCTCGACCCGGACGCGACCAAGGTCGGCCAGGTGATGGCCGGCAATCCCCAGACGATCGGGGCGGACAAGCCGCTGGCTCACGCCCTGTACATGATGGCCGAAGGCGGGTTCCGCCACGTGCCGGTCGTCGATGCGAACGGTGCGCCACTCGGCATGGTCTCCGCCCGCGATGCTCTCGGGCAGGACATGATCGAACTCGAACGCGAAATGGAACACCTCCACGAACTGGAGTCGTCGATCGGTTACTGAGTTTCAGCCCAGCCAAAACGCGCCAGTGTCGCGGCGAATTCGCCGGACACTGGCGCTTTTATTTCCAGGCGCCGCCCATCGACAGGGTGGTTGAAAGACAACCGGACGCAGGCCAACAACAGTCGGTGGCAGTCCAGGTGCTCCGCAAAGTAGCGATTGTGGCGCCCCTTGCCGTGTGTCGCATCGCCAATGACCGGATGGGCGATGTGCTTCAGGTGGCGGCGGATCTGGTGGCGCCGGCCGGTGACCGGTTCCACTTCCAGCAGTGCGTAGCGGCTGCTCGGGTAGCGGTCAACCTCGACCGGAAGTTCGATCTCGGCAAGTTTGCGGAAATGGGTCAGTGCCGGCTGGGCTTCGCTACTGCTTCTCTCGCCCTGGAATTCGTAGACATCGCGTTGCCTTGAAAGCGGATGCTCGATGCTGCCGGATGCCGGCGGATGGCCGCGGACGACCGCCCAGTACTGCTTTTCAACGATGCCGGCCTCGAACTGCCGGCTCAGTTGGCTGGCAATTTCCGGACTCATTCCGAACAGCAATACGCCCGAGGTTCCGCGGTCCAGCCGGTGGGCCGGCCAGACTTTTCGGCCGATCTGGTCACGCAGGATCTGGATGGCGAAGCGGGTTTCGTGACGGTCGATTTCCGAGCGATGGACGAGCAGGCCAGGCGGCTTGTCGATGACGACGATGAACTCGTCGCGATAGAGGATGCTCAGTTCGTCAGCCAAAGAAACGGCTCTTTGCCTCGGCTGGGGTGGCCATGCCGGTGACATGAGCGCGGTCGAGCAGTTCCCAGTAGTAACGGTAGGAGGCACGGTCGTGCAGTTTCCCGTCGTGCTGGATCGGACCCCAATCCTTGTCCTGGGCGGCGATCAGGATTTCCGCCGCGGCCTGGACTTCGGAAAAATCGGGGCGCATGGCTTCGACGATAGGCAGTATCTGGTTCGGGTGAATGCTCCACATGCGCAGGTAGCCGAACTCCGTCCGGGCGCGCAGCGCATCGTTGCGGATATATTCGATGTCCTTCAGTTCGGTCGTCACGTTGTGCGACGGCACGATGCCATTGGCCAGGGCGGCGGCGGTGATCTCGCACTTGGCGCGGGCGACCAGCGGGTGCTCGAACTGGCCAGGGCTCTTCATCGCATTGCCGGGAATGGCCCCGTGGTGGCCGGAGACAAAGTCCATCAGGCCGAAGTCCAGCGACTCGACGCCGGGCAGGGCAGCGATCTCCCACACCTCGCGCAGGGCGCCGTGGGTTTCGATCAGCACATGGACCGGAATCCTACGGTCGATGGCAAATTTTCGCTCAAATTCACGTAAGGCCTCGATCTGTACCTGTACATCACCGGCGCTGCACGGCTTGGGCAGCGTGATGAAGGGCAGGCGGCTTCCGGCCTGGCCGACCAGGATTTCCATGTCCTGCTGCCAGTGGGCGTGGGTGACGTCATGAACCCGGGCGCCGACGCGGCTGAACAGGTTGTCGGCGCTCATGATCACGGCCGCGGCCATTTCCGCATGCTCGCGCTCGGCACCGGCATGGGCGCCGTCCTCGCAGTCGCAGGTGATATCGAAGATCGGCCCAAGTTCCTTCTGCAGCAGCAGTGCCTTTTTCATCAGCTTCTCAGAGCCGGCGTAGTGATCGACTGCGGGCAGAATGGGAAAAGGCTTTTCGCCGGCGAAGAGAACCGCTTTGGGATGGCGCATGGCGAGCTATCAGGATCGAGTTGTTAGGAGTTTGAGTTGAAAACAAAAAGGCCGCGGTATTTTACCGCGGCCCTTGCTTGCTGTTGCTAGCGACTAACGACTAGCAACTACCAGCTATCAAAGCATGTCCTTGACGGCTTCGGCTTCGTCGGTCAGTTCCTTGAGCGTGATGTTGATCTTCTCGCGGCTGTACTCGTCGATTTCCAGGCCCTGGATGATGGTGAACTTGCCACCCTTGCATTCGCACGGGAAGCCGAACACGATGCCGGCCGGAATGCCGTAGGAACCGTCGGACGGAACGCCCATGGTGACCCATTCGTCGGAGCCGAGGACCCAGTCGCGGACGTGGTCGATGGCGGCGTTGGCAGCGGAAGCAGCAGACGACAGGCCGCGGGCTTCGATGATGGCGGCGCCGCGCTTGCCAACGGTCGGCAGGAAGACGTCGTTGTTCCAGGCGTGGTCGTTGACCAGGGCCTTGACGCTGTCGCCGTTGGAGGTGCAATAGCGGTAGTCGGCGTACATCGTCGGCGAGTGGTTGCCCCAGACGACCAGCTTCTTCAGGGAAGAAACGTCACGGCCGGTCTTGGTGGCCAGTTGCGACAGGGCACGGTTGTGGTCCAGGCGCAGCATGCCGTGGTAGTTGTTCGGGTTGGTGCGACCAACCTTCTTGGCGGCGGCAGCGGCGATGAAGGCGTTGGTGTTGCACGGATTGCCGACGACCAGGACCTTGACGTCTTCCTTGGCGTTCTCGGCAATGGCCTTGCCCTGAACGGTGAAGATGGCGCCGTTGGCGGTCAGCAGGTCGGCACGTTCCATGCCCTTGGTACGGGGACGGGCACCGACCAGCAGGCAGACGTCGGCGTCCTTGAAAGCGACATTCGGATCATCGGTGGCAACCATGCCGGCGAGCAGCGGGAAGGCGCAGTCTTCCAGCTCCATCATGACGCCCTTCACGGCCTGCTGGGCTTGCGGCAGGTCGAGCAACTGAAGGATGACCGGCTGGTCTTTGCCGAGCATTTCGCCGGAGGCGATGCGGAACAGCAGGCTATAACCGATCTGGCCGGCGGCGCCGGTAACGGCAACGCGCATGGGGGCTTTGGACATATGTCTCTCCTGTAACTAAACAGCGTGGTTGAAATTGTGCGGGTCTGCTCGAATGCCGGCTTGTTTTTCAGCGTTTGTCAGCAGCAGGTTCGAGAGACTATCGATGTTAGAAGTTCGGCGATTTTCTGTCAATTCATCATCTGTCTTATATAAGA